>NZ_JAKSYK010000231.1:0-228528 GCF_022829425.1 Methylobacterium sp. J-072
CGCAGCGAAGCAACCCAGTGCGGCGGGCGTTCGCAGGCCGTAGCGGTTCCCTGGGTTGCTTCGCTGCGCTCGCAATGACGGCAAGGGAGGATTTAACCGGACGTCGCATCGGAGGCCGGCGGATGGCTCGGCACCAACGGCGGTACGATCGACCATCCTCAACCGCATATCCGGCAAAACATGCCAATCATCGGCCTTTGACAACAAAAATTCGGCATGTCGCCCCGCGCGGCAATCCGTATGCTCCGGTCAAAAGCTGGGAGCCGCGCCGATGAACGCCATACCGCCGAGGACGATGATCGCGCGGTCCGCCGAGGTCGATCACGATCCGGCCGAGACCCAGGATTGGCTGGCTGCCCTCGAATCGCTGTTCCGCACCGAGGGCGCGGCGCGGGCGCGGTTCATCCTCGACCGGCTGGAGCGGCGCTCGAAGGAGATCGGCATCCTCGACGAGGCCCTGCCCTACTCGCCGTATCGCAACACGGTTCCCCTGGAGAAGCAGCCTCGCTACCCGGGCGATCTCGACATCGAGGAGCGGCTCACCTCGATCATGCGCTGGAACGCGCTTGCCATGGTGGTGCGCGCCAACATGGCCTACGGCGAGCTCGGCGGGCACGTGGCGAGCTACGCCTCGGCAGCCGAGCTGTTCGAGGTCGGGTTCAACCACTTCTTCAAGGGCGGCCCGGACGGCGACCTCGTCTATTTCCAGCCGCACTCGGCGCCGGGCGTCTACGCCCGCGCCTTCCTGGAAGGGCGGCTCTCCGAGGAGCAGCTGAAGCATTACCGCCAGGAGATCGCCGGCGACGGCCTGTGCTCCTATCCGCATCCCTGGCTGATGCCGGATTTCTGGCAGGTCCCCACCGGCTCGATGGGCATCGGCCCGATCCACGCCGTCTATCAGGCGCGGTTCATGCGCTATCTCGGCCACCGCGGCCTGGCCGACACCTCCGCCCGGCACGTCTGGGGCGTGTTCGGCGACGGCGAGATGGACGAGCCGGAATCGATCGGCGGCCTCGCGCTGGCCGCGCGGGAAAAGCTCGACAACCTCACCTTCGTGATCAACTGCAACCTGCAGCGGCTGGACGGCCCGGTGCGCGGCAACGGCCAGATCATCCAGGAGCTGGAGAGCCTGTTCCGCGGGGCGGGCTGGAACGTCATCAAGGTGCTGTGGGGCTCCGAGTGGGACGGGATTTTCGCCCGCGACACCAACCACGCCCTGCTGCGCCGCTTCGCCGACACCGTGGACGGCAAGTACCAGACGCTCGGCGCCAAGGACGGCGCCTACAACCTCGCCCACTTCTTCGGGGAGGACCCGGAGGTGCGCGAGCTCGTCGCCCACATGTCGGATGCCGACGTGGACCGGCTGAAGCGCGGCGGCCACGATTTCCGCAAGCTCCACGCGGCCTTCGCCGCCGCCAAGGCCACCAAGGGCCGGCCGACGGTGATCCTGGCCAAGACCAAGAAGGGCTACGGCATGGGCGGCGCGGGCGAGTCGCGCATGACCGCCCACCAGGCGAAAAAACTCGACGTGGATGCGCTGCGCGCCTTCCGGGACCGCTTCGCCCTGCCGCTGTCGGACGCGCAGGTGGAGGGGCTGGCCTTCTACAAGCCGGCCGAGGACGGCGCGGAGATGCGCTACCTGTGCGAGCGCCGCGAGATGCTGGGGGGCGTGCTGCCGGCCCGCCGGCGCACCGCGCCGACCGTGACGGTGCCGCCGCTCTCGACCTATGCCGGCTTCGCCCTGGAGGCGGCCGGCAAGGAGATGTCGACCACCACCGCGGTGGTCCGGCTCTTCGGCAACCTGCTGAAGCACAAGGATCTCGGGCCGCGCGTCGTCCCGATCGTCGCCGACGAGGCGCGCACCTTCGGCATGGCCAACCTGTTCCGGCAGGTCGGGATCTACGCCCCCGAGGGGCAGCTCTACGAGCCGGAGGATGCCGGCTCGATGCTGTATTACCGCGAGGCCCGCGACGGGCAGCTCTTGGAGGAAGGCATCACCGAGGCCGGGGCGATCTCGTCCTGGACCGCGGCGGCCACCGCCTACAGCGTCCACGGCCTGTCGATGCTGCCGTTCTACATCTACTACTCGATGTTCGGCTTCCAGCGGGTCGGCGACCTGATCTGGGCGGCGGCCGACCAGCGCGCGCGCGGCTTCCTGATCGGCGCCACGGCGGGCCGCACCACGCTCGGCGGCGAGGGCCTGCAGCACCAGGACGGCTCGAGCCACCTCGCCGCCGCAGCGATCCCGAACTGCCGGGCCTACGATCCGGCCTTCGCCTACGAGGTGGCGGTGATCGTCGATCGCGGCGCCCGGGCGATGATGGAAGAGGGCGAGGACGCCTTCTACTACCTCACCGCCATGAACGAGAACTACGCCCAGCCGTCGATGCCGGCGGGCGCGGAAGAGGGTATCCTGAAGGGGATGTACCGCCTCGGGGGTCCGGAATCCGGCGCAGCCGCGGTGCGCCTCCTCGGCTCGGGCGCGATCCTGCCCGAGGTGATCGCAGCCGCCGCCCTGCTGGCGCAGGATTGGGGCATTGCCGCCGAGCTGTTCAGCGTCACCAGCTTCAGCGAGTTGGCACGCGACGCGCGAGAGGCCGAGCGCCGGGCGATGCTCCACCCGGAGGCCGAGGCGCCGGTAAGCCACGTGGCGGCGCTGCTGCCGGGCGCGACACCGATCGTGGCGGCGACCGACTACGTCCGCGCCTACCCGCAGCTGATCGCCTCCTATGTCGGCGCCCGGTTCGTGACCCTCGGCACCGACGGGTTCGGCCGCAGCGACACCCGCAACGCGCTCCGCCGCTTCTTCGAGGTGGACCGGCAGCACGTGGTGGTGGCCGCCCTGCACGCGCTGGCTGAGGCCGGCACGGTGCCGCGCGCCACGGTCGCCGAGGCGATCCGGCGCTACGGCATCGAGGCGGACACGCCGGCGCCCTGGACGATCTGACGGCCAGTGCGACCTGAGGAATTCCCACCCGCGCCCTCATCCTGAGGCGGCGGAGCGAAGCGGAGCCCTCGAAGGAGCCCTCCAGCCGGCCGCGCGATCCCTGGAGGCCTCCTTCGAGGCTCGCTTCGCTCACACCTCAGGATGAGGGGTGTGGGTGGGAGGGAAGCCAGAGCGCGAACGCACTGCGCGAGGCCCGACTCCGGACCTCCGCCCCCCAAAAACCGTCCGCCCCAGACAAGCCACGGAAACCCGCCCGATGAGCGCCGCGCTGCAGATCGCCCTCCCGGATATCGGCGATTACCGGGACGTGCCGGTGATCGAACTCCTGGTGAAGCCGGGCGACCGCCTCGCCGTGGACGACCTGATCCTCAGCATCGAATCCGACAAGGCGACCATGGAGGTCCCCTCCCCGGTGGCCGGAACCGTGCGGGAATTGCTGGTCGCGGTGGGCTCGAAGGTCTCGGAGGGCACGCCGATTCTTTTGGTCGAGCCTGCCGAGGGCGGCGAGCCCGCACCGGCGCCGGCTGCCGATGCCGGCCAGAGCGCAGGTCCCCTCTCCCGTGCGGGAGAGGGACAGGGTGAGGGACCAGCCCTCTCCGGACACGGCGCATCCCTCACCCCAACCCGCTCCCGCACGGGAGAGGGGGACCGTCGCGCGCTGGCAGAGCCGTTGCGCCAGGACACGCAGCCAGCGAGCATCGGCGACGTCCACGCCAGCCCCTCGGTGCGCCAGCTAGCCCGCGAACTCGGAATCACCCTCGACCGGGTGCCCGCCACCGGCCCCAAGGGGCGGATCCTGCGGGAGGATTTGCACGCCTACGTCAAGGCGGCGCTCCAGGCCCCGGTCCACGCGCCGGCCGCGCCCTCGGGCATCGGCGCCGGCCTGCCGCCCTGGCCGCAGGTCGACTACGAAAAATTCGGTCCGGTGCGGCGGGAGCCCCTGTCGCGGATCCAGACCATCTCCGGGGCCAATCTCAGCCGCAACTGGCTGACCATCCCGCACGTGACCAATTTCGACCGGGCCGACGTCACCGAGATCGAAGCGTTCCGGGTCGGGCTCAACAAGGAGACGCGCACGCCGCCGGCGCGGGTCACCATGGTGGCCTTCCTGATCAAGGCCGCCGCCCTGGCCCTGCGGGCCTATCCGCGCTTCAACACCTCCCTGGAGGGCTCCGACCTCGTCCTCAAGGACTACGTCCATGTCGGCTTCGCGGTGGACACCCCGAAGGGCCTGATGGTCCCGGTGGTGCGCGACTGCGACCGCAAGGGCCTGATCGCGATCGCCACCGAGATGGCGGCGCTCGCCGACAAGGCGCGCGCGGGGAGCCTCTCGGGCGCCGACATGCAGGGCGGGTGCTTCTCGGTGTCGTCGCTGGGCGGCATCGGGGGCGACGGCTTCACCCCAATCATCAACGCCCCCGAGGTCGCGATCCTGGGCGCGGCGCGCTCGCGCATGGAGGCGGTCTGGGACGGAAACGCCTTCCAGCCGCGGCTGATCCTGCCGCTCAGCCTGTCCTGGGACCACCGGGTCGTGGACGGCGTCGCCGCCGCCCGCTTCCTCGGCCACATCGCGTCGGTGCTGTCGGATCTGCGCCGGGCGCTGCTGTGACGGCGATGATAGGTGCGCGACGCGCCGTGCCTCCGAAGCGCGGTCTCGTGAATCCATCCATTGCTGGGCATCGCGCGGGTCCCCTCTCCCGTGCGGGAGAGGGACAGGGTGAGGGGTGCGACCTCTCCGGAACGGCCCGGTCCCTCACCCCAGCCCTCTCCCGCACGGGAGAGGGGGCACGTCGCGCCTTTTAAGAGACGGGGTTGAACAACCTCTGCGTCTCTGTCGGAGGGCGTAGACCGTGACAGTCCCGATGCCTTCCGCCCATCCTCCTAGACTGTGATCGACGCCGCCATGCCTGAGACCCGCGAGATCCGCGTCCCCGATATCGGCGACTTTTCCGGCGTGCCGGTGATCGAGATCCCGGTAGGGCCGGGCGAGACAATCGCCCGCGACCAGACCCTGCTCGTGGTCGAGTCCGACAAGGCGACCCTCGACATCCCCTCCCCGGTCGCGGGTCGGCTGGTGGAGATGCTGATCGGCCTCGGCGACACCGTCTCGGCCGGGACGCTGATCGCCCGCGTGGCCGTCGACACGGAGACGGCGGCCCCCGTCGCGGCCCCCGCCGACGCGCCGGCGGACGAAACCTGCGACGTGCTGGTGATCGGCGGCGGCCCCGGCGGCTACGCGGCGGCGTTCCGGGCCGCCGACCTCGGGCAGCGCGTGATCCTGGTGGAGCGCGAGGCGACGCTCGGCGGCGTCTGCCTGAACGTCGGGTGCATCCCGTCGAAGGCACTGCTCCACGTCGCCGCAGTCACCGAAGAAGCCGGGCGCCTCGCCACCCACGGGATCAGCTTCGGCGCGCCGACGATCGATCTCGACAAGCTCCGGGCGTTCAAGGCCGGCACCGTGCGGCGCCTGACCGACGGGCTCGCCCAGATGGCGCGCCAGCGCAAGGTCGCGGTCGTGCGCGGCACCGCGCGCTTCACCGGGCCGAACGCGGTCTCGGTGGCGTTGCAGGCGGGCGGCAGCCGCGCGATCGGGTTCAGGAGCGCCATCGTTGCGGCGGGCTCGTCGCCGGTCAGCCTGCCGATTCTGCCCGACGACCCGCGGATCGTGAATTCCACGGGGGCGCTGGAGCTGCCCTTCGTGCCCCGCCGCCTGCTGGTGATCGGCGGCGGCATCATCGGCCTGGAGATGGCGACGGTCTACAGCGCGCTCGGCGCCCGGGTCGACGTGGTCGAGCGCCTGCCGAACCTCCTGGAGGGGGTCGACCGGGACCTCGTGGCGGTCTGGACCAAGCGCAACGCCCACCGGTTCGACCGGATCCAGACCGGCGCCGAGGTCGTCTCGGCCGCCGCCACCCCGGACGGCATCGCCGTGACCCTGGCAGGCGAGGCGGAGCCGCTTGTCTACGACCTCGTGCTCCAGGCGGCCGGCCGGCGGCCGAACGGCGACGCTCTGGGCCTCGACGCGGCGGGCGTTGCCGTGGAGCGGGGCTTCGTGCCGGTGGATTCGCAGATGCGCACGAGCGTGCCGCACATCCTGGCGGTGGGCGACCTCGTCGGGCAGCCGATGCTCGCCCACAAGGCGGTGCATCAGGGCCACGTCGCCGCCGAGGTGGCCGCCGGCCACAAGGCGGGGTTCGACGCGACGGTGATTCCCTCGGTGGCCTATACCGATCCGGAGATCGCCTGGGCCGGCCTGACCGAGACCGCCGCCAAGGCCGCCGGGCGGACGGTCGAGGTGGCGCGCTTCCCCTGGGCCGCCTCGGGCCGGGCCATCGCCAACGGCGCGGATTACGGCCTGACCAAGCTGCTGTTCGACGCGGACACCAAGCGGATCGTCGGCGGCGCCATCGTCGGCCCGAGCGCGGGCGACATGCTCGGCGAGATCGTGCTCGCCATCGAGATGGGCGCCGACGCGACGGATATCGGCCGCACGATCCACCCGCATCCGACGCTCGGCGAGACCATCGGGCTCGCCGCCGAAGCGGCGCTCGGCCTCTGCACCGACCTGCCCCCGGCGCGGCGCTAGCAGGCTCGACCCCACGGCCCGGTTTGGATAAACCGTCTGCCGCGAGGCCGGGGACGGCTCGGCTGAGCCGGCCCGTCCGCACAACAACAGGACGCCTCCATCCCGGGGGGATTCGGGCCGAGACGATGCGGTGTGCCGAATTAGCCGTTCCGGGACGTTCCGATGCCAAAGCTCACCTTCAGCGCGCTTGATCCGCGGGCGGTCCGACGCTGCGTCGCCTTCCTCGTGCGGCGCGACTGGGCGCTCCATCTCGGCCTCGCGGCGGTGCTGGCGGGGATCCCGATGAGGCCCGCCGCCGTCGCGGCCGAGGCGCCCGCCGCCACGCAGCCGCAGGCCGCCCTGATCGCGTCCCTGCAGAGCCGCGTGCTGGCCGCGCACAGCGCGACCCTGGCGCTGGAGAGCTGGTGCGCCGACCACAAGCTCGCTGGCGACCCGCATCTCGTCGCCCGGCGCATGGACGTGGCCGACAAGCCCCTCACCGCAGCCCAGCGCGCCCGCCTGGCGATCGGCCCCGACGAGCCGGTGCGCTACCGCCGGGTCCGGCTGGCCTGCGGCGACCGGGTCCTTTCGGAGGCCGACAACTGGTACGTCCCGGCGCGCCTGACGCCCGAGATGAACGCGACCTTGGAGGGCACCCGCACGCCCTTCGGCCGGGTCGTGCGCCCGCTGGAGCCGACCCGGCAGACCCTTGAAGTCCGCCCCTTCCCGCAGGCCGCGGCGCCCGGCCCCGACGATCCGCTGTTCGAGGTCGACGCGGTGCTGTCGACAGGGGCCGGCCAGCCGTTCTGCGAGGTCGCCGAGACCTATCTGGGCGGTGCGCTGCCCGAAGCTTCGCGGTAAGAGAGCCTCAAACGGCCGGTTCGGGAGGAACGAGGATGCGTCGCGCGGTCTTGGCTTTGCTCGCTTCGATGCCGGTCTGCGGCCCGGCCCTGGCCGCCGATCCGGCCGGCCTCTGGCTCACCGAGACCGGCAGTTCCCGGGTGAAGGTCGCCCCCTGCGGCGGCGGCTATTGCGGCACCATCGTCAGCGCCCCCGGCAAGGCCCTCGACGCCAAGAACCCGGACCCGGCCCTGCGGGGCCGCAGCGTCGTCGGCGTCCAGATCCTCGACGCTCGGCAGGCGGACGGATCGGGCTACAGCGGCTCGCTCTACAACCCGAACGACGGAAAGACCTATTCCGGCTCCCTGCGGCTGACCGGCCCGAACGCCCTCGAAGTCTCGGGCTGCGTGATGAGCGTGTTCTGCAAGCGCCAGACCTGGACCCGGGTGAACTGACCACCGCCCACGGTGACGCAGTCGCGGGCTCGTGACGGATCAATTGCGCACGACCGAAGCTTCCCTCTCGACAGAGACAGGGACCTTCATGACCAAGATGATTTTCGCCGCCGCTCTCGCGACCTGCTTGGTCGGACCGGCCTCCGCCCAAGTGATCGAATCCCCGACCGGCACCGTGGTGGTCGTGCCGCCCGGCGCCCCCGGGGTGGTGACGTCGCAGTCGAACGCGACCGGTGCCGAGGGTGCCATCACCTACTCGCCGACGGGACAGCCGGCGGATTCGATCGCCAACGATTCCGCGGCCGCCGGCAACGCCAACCAGCCCTCGCGGGTCGCGCCCCAGGGTGGCGGCGGCGGGAAGTAGGCGACACCGCTTTGCCCCGGACGCGGTTTCTGTGTCCGGGGCGAGGTTGTCATCGCGCGTGCAGCGATTCCGTTGCGCTCGATCATGGGATCGCGTGCCGCCCTGGCTTGCTTCGCTACGCTCGCCATGACGGTGAGGTCGCGACCGACCGGCGGATATCCAAACCTCTCCCCTATCCTAAGGTGCTGCGCAGCAGCCTCGAAAGAGGGTTCCAGGGCTACGGCTTCGACAGGCTTCGACCGTCGCCGCTTTCATGCGTGGGTGCAAAAGGCGTGGGTCCCCTCTCCCGTGCGGGCTACGGCCTGTACGGAAACGATTCGGGTGTTTTGAGTTGGCCGCCTTTGGCGTTGTGCTGGAGGTTGGGATGGAGGGGCTTGGGGTCGGGGACATTCGCACCGAGGCGCGGGGTGCGTGGCTGTTCGAGCGGATCGTGACGACGGGCAGCGTCGTCCTGAGCGAGATCGGGGGCGGCGAGGCGGGCACGGCCTCGGCCCATCGCTATCTGACCTCGCCGCGCACGAACGTGCGCAGCATCCTGCGGGCGTTCGGGGCGCGCACGGCGCGGGCGTGCACCGGGCGTCCCATCGTCGCCGTTCAGGACACGAGCGAGATCAGCTTTGCCCCGGCGGGGGGGCGCCACGGGCTCGGGCCGGCCGGGAACGGGTGCCACCCGGGCTTCTTCCTGCACCCGGTCATCGCCGTGGATGCCGAGGACGAAGCGGTTCTGGGGGTGGTCGATGCCGCGATCTGGACCCGGGCCGCGGCCCCGGTCGCCCCGCGTACGGCGCGGTCGATCGAGGAGAAGGAGAGCCTGCGCTGGATCACCGGAACCCAGGCCGCGGCGGCGGCCCTGGGCGGGGTGGCCGCGAGCCTGATCGTGGTGGCCGACCAGGAGGGCGACCTCTATAGCCACTTGGCCCGGCGGCCCGCGGGCACCGACCTTCTGGTCCGCGCCCGTCACGACCGGGCCCTGGCCGAAGGCGGGCTGATGCGAGCCCGGGCCGCCGCCTGGCCGGTGGAGGCCGAGGACACCGTGCCGATCCCGGCCGGGCCCGGGCGGCCGGCGCGCACCGCGCGGGTCACGCTGCGCGCCGGCCCGGTGACGCTGAAGCGTCCGGCCCGCGGGCCGAGCCATGAGCCGCCGAGCCTGAGGCTGCATCTCGTCGTGGTGGAGGAGCCGGAGCCGCCGGCGGGCCAGGCGCCCGTGTGCTGGCGGCTTCTGACCTCGCGATCGGTGACGGGGGCCGCCGAGGCGCGGGAGATGGTCCGGCTCTACCGGCTACGCTGGCGCATCGAGGAGGTGTTCCGTGCGCTCAAGCGCGATGGCCTGGGCCTCGACACGACCCAGGTGCGGGTTCCCGACAAGCTGTTCCGGCTCGCCGCCCTGGCCCTGGGGGCGGCGGTGCGCATCCTGCAACTGGTGAATGCCCGCGCGGGCGGGCGGCAGCCGATGAGCGATGTGCTGGACGCGGCGAGCCTGCCCTGGGTAGCCGCCCTCGGCCGAGCCCGCGAAGGCGGCACGGCGCGCCTGCGCAACCCGCATCCGCCCGGCTCCCTGGCCTGGCTCTCCTGGATCGTCGCCCGCCACGGCGGCTGGAACGTCGCCGGCAAGCCGCCGGGGCCCAAGATCATCGCCCGCGGATGGCAGACCTTCGCAGCTATGCTCGCCGGCGCACTCTTGGCCCCAACAGAATCACTTCCGTACAGGCCGTAGCCCGTGCGGGAGAGGGACAGGGTGAGGGATGCGACCTCTCCGGAAAGACCTGATCCCTCACCCCAACCCTCTCCCGCACGGGAGAGGGGGCGCGTCGCGGTCTGCAACAGCACTTGCGCCTCAAACCTATCAGGAAGCGCAGAGCGTGCTGGAGCCCTCCTTCGAGGGCTTCGCTGCGCTACGCCACCTCACGATGAGGCCGCGGACGGGACCTGCCGTCCCGCCTCACGCCGCCTCGGTCAGCGCCTGCTCGATCGCGTCGAGCGCCGCTTCCGCGCCGGCGCCGTTCGGGCCGCCGGCCTGGGCCATGTCGCGGCGGCCGCCGCCGCCCTTGCCGCCGAGCGCGCCGGCCCCGGCCCGGACCAGCCCGACCGCGTCGTAGCGGCCGGTCAGATCCTCGGTGACGCCGACCACCAGCCCGGCCTTGCCGTCGGCGGAGACGCCCACGATCGCCACGATGCCGGAGCCGAGACGCTTCTTCTCCTCGTCGATGATCGGCTTAAGGTCGCGCATGTCGAGACCCTCGACCACCGAGCGCCGGAACGCCACGCCGCCGACCTCGCTCTGACGTGACGAACGACCCGAGTCGGGGTCCGAAGACCCCATCGCCAGCTTGCGGCGGGTGTCGGCCAGCTCCCGCTCCAGGCGGCGCTTCTCCTCCATCAGGGCGGTGAGGCGGTCGGGCGCCTCCGTGACCGGCGCCTTGAGGATGCCGGCCAACGCCGCGAGGGTGCGGGCCTCCTCGGCCCGGTGGTGGCGGGCCGCGTCGGCAGTGAGCGCCTCGATCCGGCGCACGCCGGCACCGACCGCGCTCTCGCCGACGATGGTGATCGCCCCGATATCGCCGGTGCGCCCGGCATGGGTGCCGCCGCACAGCTCGATGGAAAAATTCTTGAGCCGGGCACGACCGGTCTCGGGGCCGTCCGCGTCCACCGGCAGGCCCATCGAGACGACCCGGACCTCGTCGCCGTACTTCTCGCCGAACAGCGCCCGGGCGCCCGACGCGATGGCGTCGTCCACCGCCATCAGCTTGGTCACCACCGGGGCATTCTGGAGCAGCACCGCGTTGGCGATGTCCTCGACCCGGGCCAGCTCCTCCGCCTCGATCGGCTTGGGATGGCTGATATCGAAGCGCAGCCGCTCGGAACTGACCAGCGAGCCCTTCTGCGCGACGTGATCGCCGAGCACCTGGCGCAGGGCCTCGTGCAGGAGGTGGGTGGCCGAGTGATTGGCCCGGATCGCCCTGCGACGGGCATGGTCGACCTTCAGCTCCACCGGCTGGTCGAGCCCGAGAATCCCCTCCTCCACGCTGACATGGTGGACGAACAGGTCGCCGAGTTTTTTTTCTGTGTCGGTGACGCGGACCTTCAGGCCGGCGCCCAGGATCAGGCCGGTATCGCCGACCTGGCCGCCGGATTCGGCGTAGAACGGCGTCTGGTTGACCAGCACGAGGCCGGTCTGCCCGGCCTCCAGGCTCTTCACCTCGGCGCCGTCGCGCAGCAGCGCGGTGACGATGCCCTCGGCGGCCTCGGTCTCGTAGCCCAGGAACTCCGTGGCGCCGACGCGCTCGCGGATGCCGAACCAGACCGTCTCGGTGGCGGCCTCGCCGGAGCCCTTCCAGGCTTCGCGCGCCGCCTGCTTCTGGCGCTGCATCGCGGCGGTGAACGCCTCCGTGTCGACCCCGATGCCCCGGGCCTTGAGGGCGTCCTGGGTGAGGTCGAGGGGGAAGCCGTAGGTATCGTAGAGGGTGAAGGCGGTGTCGCCCGAGAGCTTGTCGCCGGCCTTGAGCTCCCGGCTCTCGGAATCGAGGATCGACAGGCCGCGCTCCAGGGTGCGGCGGAAGCGGGTCTCCTCCAGCTTCAGGGTCTCGCCGATCAGCGCCTCGGCGCGCATCAGCTCGGGGTAGGCCTGGCCCATCTCGCGCACCAGGGTCGGCACCAGCCGGAACATGGTCGGCTCGCGGGCACCCAGGATCTCGGCATGCCGCATGGCGCGGCGCATGATCCGGCGCAGCACGTAGCCGCGGCCCTCGTTGCCCGGCAGCACGCCGTCGGCAACGAGGAACGAGGAGGCGCGCAGGTGGTCGGCGATCACCCGGTAGGACGCCATCGTGGCGGGCTCGGGCGCCCGCGAGACCGCATGCGCCACGGCGTCGATCAGCGCCTTGAACAGGTCGGTGTCGTAGTTGGAATGCACGCCCTGGAGGATCGCCGCCATGCGCTCCAGGCCCATCCCGGTATCGATCGAGGGCCGCGGCAGCGGGTTGCGCACGCCGGGCTCCAGCTGCTCGTATTGCATGAACACGAGGTTCCAGAACTCGAGGAAGCGGTCGCCGTCCTCGTCCGGTGAGCCTGGCGGGCCGCCCTGGAGCGACGGGCCCTGGTCGATGAAGATCTCCGAGCACGGGCCGCAGGGGCCGGTATCGCCCATCTGCCAGAAGTTGTCGGAGGTCCCGATCCGAATGATCTTGTCGTCGGAGAAGCCGGCGATCTTTTTCCACAGGGTCGCGGCCTCGTCGTCGTCGGCGTAGACGGTGACGAGCAGCCGGTCGGGCTTGAGGCCGAATTCCTTGGTGATCAGCGTCCAGGCCAGCTCGATCGCGCGGTCCTTGAAATAGTCGCCGAACGAGAAGTTGCCGAGCATCTCAAAGAACGTGTGGTGGCGCGCGGTGTACCCGACATTGTCGAGGTCGTTGTGCTTGCCGCCGGCGCGCACGCATTTCTGCGCCGTGGTCGCCCGGTCGTAGGCGCGCTTCTCGACGCCGGTGAAGACGTTCTTGAACTGCACCATGCCGGCGTTCGTGAACATCAGCGTGGGGTCGTTCTTCGGAACCAGGCTCGACGAGGGCACGGGCTCGTGTCCCGCACGCGCGAAGAAGTCGAGAAAGGTCGACCGGATCTCGTTGACGCCGCTCATCGGGGCAGAACTCTAAGCAGGGCTCAAGGGACTGGGCCGCCACCCGTTTCAGGCGCAACCCGCATGGCGTCCTCTTAGAGCCGTTCCCGATCGCGTAGCAATCGCGAAGGGCGCGCAAGGCCTTGCAAGGTCTTGGATGAGACGCGCCCCGATTGTGAGGGGCACGCTCGCAGAAGGTGATCCGGCCTGGGGGGCCGACACGGCTGCCGCGAAATCTCCCCAGCCGCCCCACGGCCGCCACAAGCACGGCCGTGTTGTCGCCACATCTGTCAAGCGATGGTGTGTCCAAGGCGCCATCACCGGCGCGTGAGGAATCGGGTAGACGATGCAGGGCCGCACGGTCGGATCGCCGAGGAACGTCACGGGCAAGCAGGGCCGGTTCGGGTCCGGCCGGGCCGATGCCATCACCGCACAGCCGATGGTCGGCCGTGCCCACGGGAGCGTCCCGGCGCTGGCTCGCTCGGTGCTCACCGTCTCGCTGATCGCCGGCGGGCTGAGCGCCGCCCTGATCGGTTCGGGGATCGACCTCGGCAAGGTCGGCCTGAATCAGGCGGTGTCCTCGGCGCAGGCCGCCACCGAATTGCCGATGCCGCGCCCGCGGATTCACACCGTGGCGCTGAGCGAGGAGCTGGAGCGGACCCCGCTGCGCGCCTCGGCGAGCTTCGCCGCCGTCCACGACCTCGACACCGCCGTCGGCTCCAACGGCGTCGACCGCGTCTCCTACGACTTCCTGCTCTCGGAGAGCGCCGGCGGCGACCCGAACGACATCCTCGAATTCGGCCCGATGAAGATCCGCCGCCACTTGGTGCAGACCATCGTGCGCGCCGCCCAGGCGGTCCAGACCGACCCGGTCCTGCTGATGGCGGTGGCCGACAAGGAGTCGAGCTTCGTCACCGCGGTCCAGGCCAAGACCTCCTCGGCCACAGGCCTCTATCAGTTCATCGAGCGCACCTGGCTCGGCGTGGTGCGCGATTTCGGGCCCCGCTACGGGTTGGCGAAGGAGGCGGCTTTGGTCACGGCCGATGCCAACGACCGGCCGGTGATCACGGATGCCGCCGACCGCGCCCGGGTGCTGGAACTGCGCCGCGATCCCTACCTGTCGGCCCTGATGGCCGGCGAGATGCTCAAGCGCGATGCCGGCCGCATCGCCCAGCGGATCGGCCGCGATCTCACCCTCGGCGAGGTCTACCTCGCCCACTTCCTGGGCGTGGAGGATGCCGGCGAGTTCCTGGCCAACGTCGTCAACAAGCCGGCCGCCGCCGCCGCCGGGCTGCTGCCCGGCCCGGCCCGCGCCAACCGCTCGATCTTCTTCGCCGCCGGGCGCTTCGTCGGGCGCGGCCGCCACCGCAAGCCGGCCAGCCTCTCGGTGGCGCAGGTCCACGAGAAGTTCGAGGCGATGATGAGCACGCGCGGCACGCGCTACCAGAACGTCCAGGCGGTCTCTGGGATCATGGCCTACGCGGATGCTGCAACCGGCATCGCCACGCAGTAAAACCTCAGCGAGCGGGCGGCCAATTCGCGGCCCCGCGCGCAACTCCCGGCGTCCTGCCGACGTTCGTCCACAAGCGCCGCGTTCGTGTGCGGCGTGAAACGGAGACTTCCGGGGGACGTTCTTGAGAAAGCCTCTGTCGAGCACGGCTACGCCGCTCACTGATACGCTCTCGCCGAGCAGCATCCCGCTCGACCAGATCGGCCAGACGCTGGCGTCGATCTACGACGACCTCGTCTCGGAGGGCGTGCCGGAGCATCTCGCCGCCCTGGTCCGTCGGGTCCGGCAGAACGAGGCCGAGGCCGCCGCGCCGCGCGAGGCGTCGCCCATCCTGGCCGAAGGTCCGGCGCAGCGCCTCGCCCTGGTGGTCGAGGACGATCCCGAGATCCGCGCCCTGGCCGAAACCCTTCTCGAAGAGACCGAGCTCGACGTGATCGGCTGCGACAGCGCCGAGGCGGCCCTCGTCGTGCTCCAGGCGCGGGGCGGCGACGTGGCCCTGGTCTTCGCCGATGTCCGGCTCGCCGGCGCGATGGACGGGCTGCAACTCGCCCGGGCGGTCGCGACCCTGTGGCCGCGCGCCCGGCTGGTGGTCACCTCGGGCCACGGAATCCGCCGCCCGGACCTGCCGAGCGAGGCGGTGTTCATCGCCAAGCCCTGGCGGCCCCTCGACGTGCTGGTCGAGGCCGAGCGGGCGACCACGGATCCGGCGCCGCCGGTCACCTGAAACGGCGCCCGCGGCGTCGGGCCCGGCCCTTGCATTGACCGCCGACGTATCGGCGCGAGCCCGGAGCCCCTGTCCTTGCCGATCCTGTCCGTCCGTCACCGCACGGTCTACCGGTACCGGCGTCCGGTCGCCTTCGGCGAGCACCGGATCATGTTCCGGCCCCGGGACAGCTATGATCAGCGCCTGATCGAGGCGTCGCTCGAGATCACCCCCGAGCCCGCCGCCCTGCGGTGGATGTTCGACGTGTTCGGCAATTGCGTCGCGGTGGCGACCTTCGGGGGCCGCGCGGAGACGCTGACCTTCGAATGCGGCATCACCCTCGACCACACCCCCGAGCACGCGCCGGTCTTCCCGCTGGCGCCGCACGCGACGCATTACCCGTTCGGCTACGGCGCCGAGGACATGCCCGACCTGTCCCGGTCGATCGAGCGGCAATGGCCCGACCCGCGCCACGAAGTCGATGCCTGGGCGCGCAGCTTCATCCCCGCCCAGGGCCGGATCCCGACCCAGGAACTGCTCGCCGACATGACCCGGAGCGTGCGGGCGAACTTCACCTATCTCGCCCGCTCCGAGAAGGGCGTGCAGGAGCCGCTGACGACGCTGCGCAGCAAGCGTGGCTCGTGCCGCGATTTCGCGGTGTTGATGATGGAGGCGGTCCGTGCGCTCGGCATGGCCGCCCGGTTCGTCTCCGGATACTTGTACAACCCGCGCAACGACCGGGCGCGCCATGTCGGCGGCGGCTCGACCCATGCATGGCTGCAGGTCTACCTGCCGGGTGCCGGCTGGATCGAGTTCGACCCGACCAACGGGATCGTCGGCAACCGCGACCTGATCCGCGTGGCGGTGACCCGCGATCCGGCACAGGCCGTGCCCTTGCACGGATCGTTCTTCGGCCTGGCCAGCGACGACCTCGGCATGCGGGTGGATGTCGATGTGGTCGAACTGCCTGACGAAGAGGCAAAAACACGCGGCTTTCAGGCGCATCCGCCAATACTGACGCGTTGAAACAAGAAATCTGGATTGCGCATGCGGGGCGACCCGCCGAGGCGAGAGGACACAGGTGGCCGCGATGAAGATCAGGACCGGTTACGATATCGGCTTCAGCCTGACCCAGCCGACGCCCATGATCCTGATGCTGAGCGTCCATCCGTCCCGGATGCACGACCTGCTGACCCCGCAGGTGATCAGCTTCGACCCGTGGATCCCCGCCCACGAGTACCGGGACGTGTACGACAACGTCTGCCACCGCATCGTTGCGCCGCCGGGCCTCCTGACGATCTCGGCCGACTTCACGATCCAGGATTCCGGGCTGCTCGACGCGTACGTGCCCGACGCCCGGCAGATCCCGGTGCAGGACCTGCCGGACGACGTGATGATCTATCTGCTGGGCTCGCGCTACTGCGACACCGACAAGCTCGCGCAGACCGCCTGGTCGCTGTTCGGCAACGCGCCGGAGGGCTGGGCGCGGGTGCAGGCGATCGTCGCCTACACGCACGAGCGCATCCGCTTCGACTACCAGCGCGCCGACGCCACCCGCACCGCCCATGACGGCTTCATGCAGCGCGAGGGCGTGTGCCGGGATTTCGCCCATCTCGCCATCGCGTTCTGCCGGTGCATGAACATCCCGGCCCGCTACGCCACCGGCTATCTCGGCGATATCGGCGTGCCGATCGACCCGGCGCCGATGGATTTCTCGGCGTGGTTCGAGGCCTACCTGGACGGCCCGGAGGGCCCGCGCTGGTACACGTTCGACGCCCGGCACAACCGCCAGCGGATCGGCCGCATCGTCATGGCCCGGGGGCGCGACGCCACCGATTGCGCGATCTCGACCAATTTCGGCTACGCCCATCTGGCGCGGTTCGACGTCCATACCGACGAGGTCGGTTAACGATCGGAGACTGCCACGGGCGAGCCCGCTTACGTATTCCACCGTCAAACAAAATCTTCTTCGCGGCGTGGAACTGCCAACCTATGCTCACGCTTGTAATGGCAAAGGTTATCGCACAGGCAGGCACCCCATGAAGACCTCGGCCACCGCGCTCGCGGCGCTCCTCGCCGCAACTGTTCTTGCCGCCCCGGCGCTGGCAGCTCCGGCCTACGATCCCTTCGGCGCCAACGGTGCGGAAGAGTATTACTCGGATCCGGGCCAGTACGGCTATCAGGGCACCCCGGGCTACGGCCAGGGCGTGCAGGACGCCCCGCAGGCCCAGGTCCAGCCGATCCCCCGCGAGATCGTGGCGTTCAACGCTCCCTACGCCCCGGGCACGATCGTCGTCTCCACCGCGGAGCGCCGCCTGTACTTCGTGATGGGCAACGGTGAAGCCATCCGCTACGGCGTCGGCGTCGGCCGCCCCGGCTTCAGCTGGAGCGGCGTCAACACGGTGACCGCCAAGCGCGAGTGGCCGTCCTGGACGCCCCCGAAGGCCATGATCGCCCGCCGCCCCGACCTGCCGCGCTACATGGCCGGCGGCATCGAGAACCCGCTCGGCGCTCGCGCCATGTATATCGGCAGCACCGAGTACCGCATCCACGGCTCCAACGAGCCGGACACGATCGGCCAGGCCGTGTCCTCGGGCTGCATCCGCATGACCAACGACGACGTCACCGACCTCTACGAGCGGGTGAAGGTCGGCGCCAAGGTGGTCGTTCTGAACTGAGCCTACGAAGGCTTCGGATCTTCAGAACTCGCCTCATCGTGCGGTTGAGGGTGAGATGATCCGGGCGCACAAAGCCTTTCGAGCGAGAAGCCGGGTGGTCACGAAGGTGACCGGCCGGCTTCTTTGTTGTCGCGCACCTGTTAGCGCCGCATCGTCGCCGGAGCGATCACCCCGTCATTCCGGGGCGCCGGAGGCGAGCCCGGAAACTAGAAACACAGGTGGGGCAAAGCCTTGCAGTGTCGGCGGCTCTAGATTCCGGGCACCGCTGCGCGGCCCCAGAATGACGTGGTGTCTTCACGACGGCTGCCCCCATGACGGTGAGTCACGGCGCCCGACTCCAGCCCGCGGCCATCCCTCCACTTCGGCCTTCGCGGGAGGCGCAGGGAGCGAGGCTCAGCGTCCCGAGCCAGCGTCCAGAATCGGCCGGAGCACCGGGACATCGAAATAGACCCGGTCGAGGTCGATCTCGAAATCGACCGCGTCGAACCGGAGAACGTCCCCCGGCCCGGTCAGGACATCGAGGCGCCACCCCTCGTCCGTCCGCTCGTAGTGTTCGACGCGCATCTGATCCTGGTAGATCAGAGCGATGTGACGGAGCGTCGGCAGGGACTTGTAGAACTTGAGCTTCCCACCCCTGTCATGATCCATCGTCGACGGCGAGAGCACCTCCACCACCACGAGCGGGTCGGTCAGGTAGGTCTGATTCTGCCGCGGGCCGCACCGGACGACGATATCGGGTCTGGTCTTGTCCTTGCCCCGGCTTTCGCTGGAGCGCTGGACACGCATGCCGCCCTGATAGCTTCGGCATCCGGCGGCATCCATCGCGAGCTTGAGAGGCGCGCCGATATTGCCGGCGATCTGCTCATGGTTCTCGGTCGGATTGCTCATCATCACGAGCTCGCCGTCCACGAGTTCCCATTCGCGGTCGTCGTGCTGCGCCTCCACGAACTGGTCGTAGTCGACGATGGTCAGAGGATGAGGCTGGTGGGCAGCGTCGGCCATGAAGCCCTCCGTCTCGACGGGACTACATCATCGGTGTGAAAGCCCATAGAGCCGCTGCCGATGGCTTGGATATCAGGCTGACTGCACCATCATGCGACTGCGAGGCTTTCGATCGGCTGCCCTTCGACCCTTGATGAGAGGAACGCAGGTGCGGCCATGAATGGACTCGCGCGCCTGACTGGGGCGTGGGTGTCCTCTCCCTGTAGGAAAGGGGCTACACAGGTTGGGAGATTCGTCTCTCCAGGATTGATGCCCCATACCTGATAACCCGCGCTGTCATTCCGGGGCGCCGCAGGCGAGCCCGGAATCCAGAAACGCTGCCGGCGCAAGAGTTTGGCACGTCGGTGGCTCTGGATCCCGGGCTCCGCTGCGCGGCCCCGGGATGACGGTGCGTGACGTCATCGGTCAAGCCTTTGCTTGAGGAACAAGACTGAACTTTCCGTGCCGGAGAGATGAAAATTCTAACCTGTGTAACCCATAGCCCTGTGGGAACGGGAGCCCCCACCTCATCCGGGCAAGTGCGCCTCCGGTGGCCCTGTATGCGGAGAGAGGCTCGCACAGACCTCGTCGGCCGGGCCGGAAGCGAGGGGCAAGCGGGAATCCGCTTCCCCCAAAATGATCCGAGACCCCCGAGCCCCTCAGGGCACCACGCGGCCGACCGCGGTCTGCGGCGGGCTGAACGAGGCGAGCGGGAGATCGCAGAAGCAGCGCAATCCGAGCGGGCGCGGCCCCGGCAGCGGGCAGGAGAACGGCTTCGGCCCGGTCAGGCCCTGCTGCACGGCATCGCAATTGAGGCCGACCGGCTGCTGACTCTCCCGGCGCCGCGGCGCCGGGCGGTAACCGCGCTCGTAACCCGGATCCTCGTAGCCCTGGGGCGGCCCGCCATAGCCCCCGCCACCATACTGCGCCCAGGCGGCCGAGCCCGGGAGCGCGGCGGCGAGCGCCAGCGCGGCGACGGTGAGCCGGAACAGGGTCCGCAGCCCGGACCGGCCGTGTGTGTGGAGGCGCATGCCTGATCCTTTCGCGCGACGCAGGCGCAGGATGCCTGCGCCGGTGCACATCGATGACGACCGAGAACCGAGCCCGATCGGGCTGGGCTCCCGCGGCTTCGATGCCAATACCGGCAAAAACGAGACGGCCCGCCTCCGGATACCGAAAGCGGGCCGCTGGTCCGATCTATGGGCGAGGTTCAGTGCGTCGAGCGGTCGGCGGCGTCCTGGACGTTCTGACCGGCCTGCCGGGCCGCATCCTGGCCCTGCTCCATGGCCTTGCGGGCCTCTTCGGTGCTCTGCTGCAGAGCCGACTTCGCGCGCTCGGCGCCCTGCTGCATCGCGCTCTGGGCGATGCCACTGAACTCCTTCGCCTGCGCCTGAATGGCGGCGAACTGGCTGCGCACGAACTCAGCCTGGTGCTGCATGGCCTCCTGCACGTCGCGCGAGCGGACGAGTTTCTGCGCCAGGTCGAACGCGGCGTTCACGTTCTGCTCGGCGTATTCGAAACCACGGGAGGACACGTCCTGCGCATTGGTGCGGGCGACCTCGGCCGAACCCTGGACCGTGTCGGCGGTCCGGCGGGCGGCGCCGATGAAGCTGTCGAAGGCCTTCCGGGCCTGCTCGACGCTCTTCTCGGCGAAATCGCGCATCTCGGTCGGGACTTCATAATTCGGGGGGTTACTCATAATCGTCTCCTCTCAATTCGGCTGTTAATGGCGCCTTGTGCACTGCACAATAACTGATTCGCCGCCATATGCCACCCGCGCCGCGTTCATTAAGGTTGACATGACGTAAACGTGTGACGGATGGCGCAAGAGTCCAGCGTCGCAACGCAGGTGCCTTTACAATAGGGGTACGGTTGCGCGTGTTTCTCGGGCAAAGCGGGCCGGGGACGAGGAATCGGGCGTGGGTTCGAGGTCGCGGGCTTTGCAGACGACACAGACATCGACCACCGGGGCGGCAGAGGCCGACCTGGCCGCAGCCTTCGCGGCCTGGGCGCGCCTGCCGAGCCTCGCGGCCGCGCTGACCGACCCGGACGCGCTCTATCTCGTGATCGATCCCGCTGACGGGCGGGTCCTGCTCGCCTCCCCGTCGGGGCAGGCGCTTGCCGCCGCCGCCGACACGGCTTCCCTGGGCCGCCAGATCGCCCGGGCCCATCCGCACGACACCGCGCCCCGGCTCGCCCGCCTCTCGCTCGACGCCAGGCGGATCGCCCCGCCCGCGCTGTGTCAGGTGGTCAGCGGGACCCGCGACGACGGCCGGCCGGCTGTCCTCGTGATCCCGACGGCCCCGGTGAAGCTGCCGCGCCCGCGGTCGGCCGCTCCGGCAGCTCCGCAGGTGGAAGCACCGGCGCGCGAATCGACACCTGCGGCCATACCGGTCGCACTCTCAGGCCTGAACACGGGCGACCGCTTCCTGTGGCGCAGCGATGCCTCCGGCGCGCTGACCACGCTGACCGGTTCCGAGGGCCTCGCCGGCCTCGTCGGCCAGCGTTGGCAGGATCTGGCCGAGACCGGCCGGATCACCGGCGCCGACGGGATGTTCGCGGCCTTGCGCGACCGGAGTACCTTCCGCGCCGAGCCGGCCCGCCTCGACCTCGGCGACGGCCCGTTCCAGGTGGAACTGTCCGGCGCCCCGCTCGGGCGGGGGGATGCGGCGTTTTCCGGGTTCGGCGGCTTCGGGCTGGTGCGTAGCGTGCCGGCGCCGCCGGTCCCGACGGAGGCGCCCACCCCGATCGAACCGGTTGCAGCGCCCGAAGAATCGCCCGAGCTTGTGCCATCGCGTGAGCCCGTGCAGGCGCCGGTCGCCTCAGCCGTGTTAGCCCCGGGGCCAACCGAGCGGGCACCCGCGAGGGTCGAACAGGCGGCCGCCGCGGGGCCCATGTCGGCCGAGACCCCGGCTTCGACCGCCCCGACCCCAGCCGAGCCGCAGCCCGCAATCGCCTTCGTCGAGCACCCACCGCATGAGCCGGCGGAGCCGACCGATGCGCCAGCGCCACCCACCCCCATGCCGGCCGCGCCCGAGCCTCCGGCCGCACGACCCGTCGAGCAGCCATCGCTATCGACCGACGAGCATGCCGCCTTCCGGGAGATCGCGCGGGCGCTCGGAGCCCGCTATGCCGGTGACGACGCGGCGGCCCCGATCCCGGCGCCCCGGGGCGGCGCGGTGATGCCGTTCCCCGGCCCGCATGCCGGCGTCGCGGAGGCACGCGAGGCCGCCGCGACGCGCGACCTCGATTTCCTGGCTGGGCTGCCCCTGCCGACCCTCGTGCATCGCGAGGGCGTGATCCTGGCAGCGAATCAGGCACTCCTGGAGATCACCGGCTATGCCGACGTTCCGGCCCTGACGAAGGCCGGCCTCGACCAGCTGTTCCGCGGCCTGCCTCAGTCGGACGGCCCGGATCCGGCCGCGCGCCGGACGGCCGTCGCGGCGGCAGACGGCAGCGCCCGCGCGGTCGAAGTGATGGGCGGCCCCTGCACCTGGGAGGGCCGACCGGCGACCTGCCTGGTGCTGCGCCCGATCGACGAGGCGGATCCGGCCGGCGCACTCACGGCCGAGCGCCTCGCCCGCGCCGCGCAGGCGGAGCGGACCGCCGCCGCGGAAGCCGCCCTTGACGCGCTGGAGGCCGGGGTCCTGACCTTGGACGGCGCCGGCCGGATCGTGGCGATGAACCGGGCGGCCGCCGAGCTGTTCGGGTGCGACCCCCGGGAGATCGTCGGCGGCAGCTTCGTCGCCCTGTTCGATCGGGAGAGCGTACTGGCCGTCGCCGACGCCCTGCGGGGCGCGGCGGGGGCGCCGAGGCCAGTCTCGGTGGCCGGTCGGGCGCTGACGATCGGCGTCTCACCGGCCCGGGAGGACGGACGCCGGGTCGCCGTGCTGAACGCCGCGCCGGTGGAAATCCTGCCGAGCGCCGAGCCGCCGCCGGCCCCCGCCTCGGGCCTCGACGGAGCCCTGGCGCGCCTCGACCGGGCCTTCCGGGGTCCGCTGAACGGGATGGTCGAGCTGGCCGACGCGATGCTCAAGGAGCCGTTCGGCCCCCTGGGGGACGTGCGCTATCGCGGCTGCCTGGCCCAGATCAAGACCTCGGGTGCGCTGATGCTGGAGCGCGTCGGCGAGCTTCTGGACCTCGCCACCGTCGAGGCCGGAGCCCTGCGGCTCGATCCGCGCCGGATCGCCCTCAACGACGTCGTCGCGGGTTGCGTGGCGCAGCTGCAGGGTGAAGCGGCCCGGGGCCGGATCGTGGTGCGCACGAGCTTCTCCACCGGCCTCGACGACCTCGAGGCGGACGAGCGCTCTGTGAGCCGCGCCGCCTGCCTGGTCATCGAGCACGCGATCCGTCGCTCGGCGGCCGGCGGGCAGGTCATCGTCTCGACCGGCTCGACCGAGAGCGCCGCGGTGGCTCTGCGGGTGCGGGATACCGGCGCCGGGGCGACCCAGGCCGCGTCCGGACCGGCAGGCGAAGTTGAGGACGGCCTCGCTTTGCCGCGGGCCTTGGTCGAGGCCAATGGCGGGCGTCTCCAACTGTCGGCGCGCCCGGAGGACGGCACGCTGGTGGAGATCATCATGCCGACGCGTCGCGCCGCGAACGGGTGAAAACGCGACGCGGTCGAGCTGTCTTACAAGTATTCGGAAACAGTCGGCCGCAGCTGACGGTTCGGCCGCCGCGCTCCGCTTGACAGCGCTTCGGGCGGGCTTCAATCAAGCCTTACATTGCGCCCAATTGAGTTCCGGGTCTGAGGACTCGGCTTGAGCGGGGCGGCGACGATATCGTCGTCGCACGATGTAGGCTACGTTACTTTGGAAGTCCTGGCTGCGCGGCCCACGCCGCGATACGATCGGGCACCAAACAGGGATGGAATGCCATGGAAGGCAAGGTCGTCGAGGTCCAGGCTGCGTGGCGTGAGGGTGCTCACGTCGACGACGCCCAATATCGTTCGCTCTACGAGGCATCGGTCAACGATCCCGACGCGTTCTGGGGTGAGCACGGCAAGCGCATCGACTGGATGACGCCGTTCACCAAGGTCAAGAACACGAGCTTCGAGCCCGGCAAGGTCTCGATCAAGTGGTTCGAGGACGGCAAGACCAACGTCGCCTACAATTGCATCGACCGGCACTTGGAGACCCGCGGCGACCAGACCGCGATCATCTGGGAAGGCGACAACCCGGACGAATCCAAGCACATCACCTACCGGGAGCTGCACGCGCAGGTCTGCCGGATGGCCAACGTCCTGCGCAACCGCGGCGTCGGCAAGGGCGACCGCGTCACCCTCTACATGCCGATGATCCCGGAAGCCGCCTACGCGATGCTGGCCTGCGCCCGGCTCGGCGCGATCCACGCCATCGTGTTCGGCGGCTTCTCGCCGGATTCGCTGGCCTCGCGCATCCAGGGCTGCACCTCCAAGGTGGTGATAACCGCCGACGAGGGCCTGCGCGGCGGCCGCAAGGTGCCGCTGAAGGCCAATGTCGACGAGGCGATCAAGCGCCTGGGGAATGATCTCGTCGACCACGTCATCGTCGTGCGCCGCACCGGCGGCGATGTCGCCATGGAGGCCGGCCGCGACGTCTACTACGACGAGGCCGCCGAGCAGGTGACCGACGAGTGCCCCGCCGAGGCCGTGGAGGCCGAGCACCCGCTGTTCATCCTCTACACCTCGGGCTCGACCGGCCAGCCGAAGGGCGTGGTGCACACCACCGGCGGCTACCTGGTCTACGCGTCGATGACCCACCAATACGTCTTCGATTATCGGGAGGGCGACGTGTACTGGTGCACGGCCGATGTCGGCTGGGTCACGGGCCACAGCTACATCGTGTACGGGCCGCTCGCCAACGGCGCGACCACGCTGATGTTCGAGGGCATCCCGACCTACCCGTCGACCTCGCGGTTCTGGGATGTGGTCGACAAGCACAAGGTCAACATCTTCTACACCGCGCCGACCGCGATCCGCTCGCTGATGGGCGGTGGCGAGGGGCCGGTGAAGAAGACCTCGCGGGCCTCGCTGCGCGTGCTCGGCTCGGTGGGCGAACCGATCAATCCGGAAGCCTGGGAATGGTACTACAACGTCGTCGGCGAGGGCCGCTGCTCGATCGTCGACACGTGGTGGCAGACCGAGACCGGCGGCATCCTGATCACCCCGCTCCCGGGCGCCACCGCCCTGAAGCCGGGCTCGGCGACCCGGCCGTTCTTCGGCGTGAAGCCCGAGATGGTCGATGCCGAGGGCAAGGTCCTGCAGGGTCCCTGCGAGGGCAACCTGTGCATCGCGGATTCCTGGCCGGGCCAGATGCGCACGGTCTACGGCGACCACGAACGGTTCGAGCAGACCTACTTCGCGACCTACCCGGGCAAGTATTTCACCGGTGACGGCGCCCGCCGCGACGCCGACGGCTATTACTGGATCACCGGCCGGGTCGACGACGTGATCAACGTCTCGGGCCACCGGATGGGCACCGCGGAAGTCGAATCCTCCCTGGTCGCCCACCCGAAGGTCGCCGAGGCCGCGGTCGTCGGCTACCCGCACAACGTCAAGGGCCAGGGCATCTACGCCTACGTCACCCTCAACGACGGCGAGGAAGGCGACGACGCCCTGCGCAAGGAGCTGGTGACCTGGGTCCGCAAGGATATCGGGCCGATCGCCTCGCCGGACCTGATCCAGTTCGCCCCCGGCCTGCCGAAGACGCGCTCGGGCAAGATCATGCGCCGCATCCTGCGCAAGATCGCGGAGGACGATTTCAATTCGCTCGGCGACACCTCGACGCTGGCGGAGCCGGCTGTGGTCGAAGACCTGATCGAGAACCGGCAGAACCGACCCTGATTGGTCCGGCCGCGCAGAAACGACGAGGCGGGTGCCGGTCCGGCGCCCGCCCCCAACAAGAACCACGAAACTTGTTCTCAAGAAAAACCGGAAGGCCGGAGCGCCTTCGCGGGAGGAACACGCCATGAGCGGCTCGACACTCGGCCTTCGCGGGGGCACGGCGCCCCCACCATCCCGCAACGCCGCCGCGGCGGTCGATCCGCAGATCGACCGGATCGTCCGGACGCCGGAATTCCAGCAGCTCGTCGCCGAGCGCACCCGGTTCGGCTTGATCCTGACCATCCTGATGCTGGTCGTTTATTTCGGCTTCATCGGCCTGATCGCCTTCGACAAGTCGCTGCTCGCCGTGAAGGTCGGGGGCGGCACCGCCTCGCTCGGCCTGTTCATGGGCGTGTTCGTGATCCTGTTCGCCTTCGCGCTCACCGGGATCTACGTGGCCCGGGCCAACACCCGCTTCGACGCCCTGAGCGACGCCCTGAAGCGGAGCGTCGGCCGATGAACCGGATCCTCCTCGGCCTGACGCTGGCCACGATCACGGCTTGCGCGGCCTACGCGGCCGGCCCCGATCTCGGTGCCGTCACGCAGTCGGCGACGAACTGGCCGGCCATCGGCATGTTCCTGTTCTTCGTCGTGCTGACGCTCGGCATCACCTACAAGGCCGCCAAGGGCACCAAGTCGGCCGCCGACTTCTACGCCGCGGGCGGCGGCATCTCGGCCGGCACGAACGCCCTGGCGATCGCCGGCGACTACATGTCGGCGGCCTCGTTCCTGGGCATCTCGGGCCTGGTCTACACCTCGGGCTTCGACGGGCTGATCTACTCCACGGGCTTCCTGGTCGGCTGGCCGATCGTGCTGTTCCTGATCGCCGAGCGCCTGCGCAACCTCGGCAAGTTCACCTTCGCGGACGTGGCGAGCTTCCGCCTCGACCAGACCTCGATCCGCATCATCTCGGCGGTGGGCACCCTGGTGGTGGTGGCGTTCTACCTGATCGCCCAGATGGTCGGCGCCGGTAAGCTGATCCAGCTCCTGTTCGGCCTGCCCTACCTCTACGCGGTGATCATCGTCGGCGTGCTGATGATCGTCTACGTCGCCTTCGGCGGCATGAAGGCCACCACCTGGGTCCAGGTGATCAAGGCCTGCCTGCTCCTGGGCGGCGCGACCTTCATGGCCGGCGCGGTGCTGTTCAAGTACGGCTTCAACCCGGAGACCCTGTTCGCGGCCTCGGTGCAGGTCCACCCGAAGGGCGACGCCATCATGGCGCCCGGCGGCCTGGTCTCGAACCCGGTCGAGGCGATCTCGCTCGGCGTCGGCCTGATGTTCGGCACCGCCGGCCTGCCGCACATCCTGATGCGGTTCTTCACGGTCTCGGATGCCCAGGCGGCGCGCAAGTCGGTGTTCTACGCCACCGGCCTGATCGGCTACTTCTACATCCTGACGTTCATCATCGGCTTCGGCGGCATCGCCCTGCTGATGTCGGATCCGAGCTACTTCAAGCTCGGCGCGGCCGGCACCTTCGACAAGCTGAAGGACATGATCGGCGGCACCAACATGGTCGCGGTCAACCTCGCCAACGCGGTCGGCGGCCCGTACTTCCTCGGGTTCATCTCGGCGGTGGCCTTCGCGACCATCCTGGCGGTGGTGGCGGGCCTGACGCTCGCGGGCGCCTCGGCGGTCAGCCACGACCTCTACGCCCAGGTGATCGCCCGCGGGCGCACCACCGAGAAGCACGAGGTCAACCTGTCCAAGCTCTCGGCCGTGGTGATCGGGATCGTGGCGATCTATCTCGGCTACGTGTTCGAGAACCAGAATGTCGCGTTCATGGTCGGGCTGGCCTTCGCGGTGGCGGCGAGCTGCAACTTCCCGGTGCTGTCCATGTCGATCCTCTGGCGCGGCACGACCACCTGGGGGGCGCTCGCGGGCGGCCTCGTCGGGCTGATCTCGGCGGTCGGGATGGTGGTGCTGTCGAAGGCCGTCTGGGTGGTGACGTTCGGCAACGCCGCGGCGATCTTCCCCTACGACAACCCGGCCCTGTTCTCGATGCCGCTGGCATTCGTGACGATCTGGGCCGTATCGAGCCTCGACAACTCGCGCCGGGCGCAACGCGAGCGCGCCGCCTTCGAGGCGCAGTTCGTGCGCTCCGAGACCGGCATCGGCGCGTCGGGGGCGCACGCCCACTGACCCCGAGGCTGATTTGCGAGAACCGGGGGGCGCGGCGCGAGCCGTGCCCTTCGTCGTTTCAGGGACGTCGTCTGAGCGGGGCGGCAGCACGTCTTCCCGGCGGGCGACGGGTTCGCAGCAGCCCGGTAGTGGCCAAGACCGCTCCGCCGGCGCCTGCGAAGTACACAGATCGGCTTGTGCCGGCGGCGATGCGCCCTCTCCCGTGCGGGCTACGACGTTCACACTTCGCGTTTGGGATCACCGTCCGATCGACGGGTATGGCACTCCAGAACGACCCCGCGCCTTCCCTCCCCCCTCTGCGGGGGAGGGTGGCCTCTGCGTCAGCAGGGGTCGGGAGAGGGGAACCCGGCTTCCGGATGAAGCAGAGCGGGCATGAAGGCCGCAGCCCTATCCTGCACCGTCGCTCCCCTCTCCCGACCCCCTTCGGGGGCCACCCTCCCCCGCAGAGGGGGGAGGGAGACGCGTGTGCGCCTGGCCGTCAGCCTCATTCAGCAGCGATGTATGACCATCGTAGCCCGCAGAGGGGGGCGAGCCGCCTTATTCCAGGCACCGGACATCCTCCGCACGCCGCCATGTTGATGACCCGCACCATCCCCAGATTACGGATTGACCGAGCGGTTCCTTACAGTCACGCATATGTGATCTGCGCGCTATGCACGGCGAGCAGCCCAAATATCGACGGCCGACGCCATCGGCCGCGCACGCGTTGTCTTGGAGGGACCGGGTCATGGCTGTGGCAACTGCGATCCCGCGGGCGGGGGATGCCGCGCGGCCGATGAGTTCGGCGGAGAAGCGGGTGATCTTCGCCTCCTCACTCGGCACCGTGTTCGAGTGGTACGATTTCTACCTCTACGGCTCACTCGCGGCGATCATCGGCGCTCAATTCTTCTCAGCCTATCCGCCGGCGACCCGGGACATCTTCGCGCTGCTCGCCTTCGCGGCGGGCTTCATCGTCCGTCCGTTCGGCGCCCTGGTGTTCGGCCGCATCGGCGACCTCGTCGGGCGCAAATACACCTTCCTGATCACGATCCTGATCATGGGCCTGTCGACCTTCATCGTCGGCATCCTGCCCAACGCCGCCACCATCGGCATCGCGGCGCCGATCATCCTGATCGTCCTGCGGCTGGCCCAGGGGCTGGCGCTCGGCGGCGAGTATGGCGGTGCGGCGACCTACGTGGCCGAGCACGCGCCCAATGGCCGGCGCGGCTTCTACACCAGCTGGATCCAGACCACGGCGACGCTGGGCCTGTTCCTGTCGCTGCTGGTCATCCTGGCGACCCGGACCTTCACCGGCGAGGCGGCCTTCGCCGAATGGGGCTGGCGGATCCCGTTCCTGGTCTCGGTGCTGCTCCTCGGCATCTCCGTGTGGATCCGCCTCCAGCTCTCCGAATCCCCGGCCTTCCAGAAGATGAAGGACGAGGGCAAGACCTCGAAGGCGCCCCTCACCGAGGCATTCGGCGAGTGGAAGAACGCCAAGTTCGCGGTGATCGCCCTGTTCGGCCTCGTCGCCGGTCAGGGTGTGGTCTGGTACACGGGTCAGTTCTACGCGCTGTTCTTCCTGCAATCGATCCTGAAGGTCGACGGCTACACCGCCAACCTGCTGATCGCGTGGTCGCTGCTCCTCGGCACCGGCCTGTTCGTGCTGTTCGGCTGGCTCTCGGACAAGATCGGCCGCAAGGTCATCATCCTGGCGGGCTGCGCCATCGCGGCAGCGACGTTCTTCCCGATCTTCAAGGGCATCACCGCCACCGCCAATCCGAAGCTCCAGGCCGCGATCGAGAATGTGAAGGTCACCGTCACGGCCGACCCAGCCGCCTGCGGGACCCTGTTCAACCCGGTCGGCACGCGGGTGTTCTCAGCGCCCTGCGATCTGGCCCGCGACTTCCTGTCGAAATCCTCCGTGAAATACGACACCGCGCCGGGTGCCGCCGGCCAGCCCACGGTGATCCGGCTGAACGGCACCGAGATCGCCTATCCGCAGGGGGGCGCCCCCGAGGCCAACAAGGCCGTGACCGCGGCGCTCCAGGCGGCGGGCTACCCGAAGGCGGGCGATTCCGAGATCGTCAAAATGGCGAACCCGTTCGACATCTTCCGGCCGCAGGTCGCGCAGGTGATCGGCCTGCTGTTCGTCCTCATCATCTTCGTGACGATGGTCTACGGCCCGATCGCCGCGATGCTGGTGGAGTTGTTCCCGACCCGGATCCGCTACACCTCGATGTCCCTGCCCTACCATATCGGCAACGGCTGGTTCGGCGGGCTGCTCCCGGCCACCGCCTTCGCAATGGTGGCCCAGACCGGGGACATCTATTACGGCCTCTGGTACCCGATCGTCATCGCGGTCGCGACGGTGGTCATCGGGGTGATCTTCGTGCCCGAGACCAAGGATCGGGACATCTTCGCCGACACCTGAACGCCGTCCCACAGGTCGCATGACGACACCCGGGCCGCCTCCGCGCGGTTCGGGTGTTTCCGTTTGCGGCGTGGCGTGCGGCGCTGGACGGACAGGCGATCCGGATCCGGGTCGGGGCGACCATCACCGCGAGCGCAGCGATGGCGGCTGGCGCCGAATCGGTAGCCGGGATCCGGCGCCAGTGGACATCGCGCGGGGCATTGGCGCTCTAGGTGCGCCTTATCACGCATGCCCCCCGCCAATGCAGGTACGGCTGTCTTGCCAGCTCGAAGGCGATCCTGCGTCAGTGTGAAGCGATGGCCGGCCAGAGATTGACATTCCCCCGCAAATCCGGCGCGCGAAGGCTATTATTATTTTCTGTCTAATGGTACGGGCAGCGCCGAAGCCCGGCGATACAGACATACAGGTTGTAGTCTGACAACCACTTGTTGCCGATTAAAAATCAGTCTTGGCGGAACCGATGGCCGGCCTCAACCGTCTTGGAAACGATTTACAGTCAGACAGGAAATCAAACGTGACCGACGCCTTGACGGAGCTTCATCGCAAGAGCGGCAGCAAGCCGCCTCTATCTCTGGTTGTCGGCGCCCATATCACGACGATTGCCGTCTGGATCGCGATCTACACCGTCGCCGACGGCCCGATCTGGCTATGGTAACGGTGACTGCCGCTTGCGCTTATCGTCGTAACACCCGCTGCAATACGCGCCGAGCAGGTATCCGGACTGGTGCGCGGTGAGATAGCCCAGCACGATCAAGGCATGGAGCATATCGAGCCCAGGGCCGAACGCGAAGAGAAGAACGGCGCCGATCAAGATCAGAACCGACGTCGCGATCATGACCAGCATGGTGTACGACCAGCCGATCAGAAACCCGATCCCGAACAGCACTGCAGCGAGTAACATCGCGTCACCTGGCTCAAGGTTGTTCAGCGCAGGATGCTGAGACAACATCCCCGAAAAGGGGTTCCGAAGCCCTATGTCACGGGCACCGCACACTCGATCCACGAACAGATCGCGCGATCCGACGACAAAGTTCCGTCGCGCCGCATATTTTTCATGCCGCGCAGGCGCTGAAATATCAAGCCCCACACATATCCGGATCAAATCGCTTCAAATACGACGCGTTTGCCGATCTGGTATTTGATTTTGCAAAATCGATATTGGGAAACTGCTCAATCGGCAGTCGTTGCATCGCCAATAGATCCATCGTCGAACTCCGGCGCGGGGGTCCGGGTGTCCGCACGGCGGCGCGCGATCGAACGTTTTTCCGCAGAGCGTTAACGCCGTGCCGAGCCCCGGCCGAACGGCCGGGGCGGTCCGGCGTCAGTGCCGGAAGTGGCGGTGCCCGGTAAACACCATGGCCAGCCCCGCCTCGTCGGCGGCCGCGATCACCTCGGCATCGCGCATCGAGCCGCCCGGCTGGATCACAGCGGTCGCCCCGGCTTCGGCCGCCGCCAACAGGCCGTCCGCGAAGGGGAAGAACGCGTCCGAGGCGACCACGGACCCGACCGCCAGGCTCTCGGCGAGGCCCAAGCGCTTGGCGCCCTCGGCGGCCTTCCAGGCGGCGATGCGGGAGGAATCGACCCGGGACATCTGCCCGGCCCCGATCCCCACGGTGGCGCCGCCCTTGGCGTACACGATGGCGTTCGACTTCACGTGCTTGGCGACCCGGTAGGCGAACAGCAGGTCCGCCGATTCGGCCGCGCTCGGCGCGCGCTTGGTCACGACCTTGAGCGGCATGTCGTCGACCACCACCGCGTCCCGACCCTGGACCAGCAGCCCGCCGGACAGGGTGCGGACGGTCTCGCCGGGTGCCCGCGGGTCGGGCAGGCTGCCGGCCACCAGGAGGCGCAGGTTCTTCTTGGCGGCGACGATCGCGGTGGCCTCCGGCGTGGCGTCCGGGGCGATGATCACCTCGGTGAAGATCTCGACGATCCGGCGCGCGGCCTCCGCGTCCAGCGTCCGGTTCAGCGCGACGATGCCGCCGAAGGCCGAGGTCGGGTCGCAGGCGAGCGCCCGCTCGTAGGCCTCGAGCAGGCTCGCGCCCTCGGACACGCCGCAGGGATTGGCGTGCTTGATGATCGCCACCGCGGCGGAGCGGCCCGGGTCGAACTCGGCGACGCATTCATAGGCGGCGTCGGTGTCGTTGAAGTTATTGTAGGACAGCTCCTTGCCCTGGAGCTGGCGCGCGGTCGCCACCCCGGCCCGGACCTTGCCGGGCGCCCGATAGAAGGCGGCCGCCTGGTGCGGGTTCTCGCCGTAGCGCAGGCTCTGGGCCAGCGTGCCGCCGAAGGCCCGAAACCGGCCGGGCGTCTCGGTGCCGAACTGGACCGCCATCCAGTTGGCGATGGCCGAATCGTAGGCCGCGGTGCGGGCGAACGCCTTCTGGGCCAGTTGGCGGCGCAGGTCACCGCCGAGTGTGCCGTCGTTTTGCTCCAGGGCCGCGAGCACCGCGGAGTAATCCGAGACGTCGGTGACCACGGCGACGTCGGCGTGGTTCTTGGCCGCCGCGCGAATCATCGCCGGGCCGCCGACATCGATGTTCTCGATGCAATCGGCCTCCGGCTTGTCGGCCGCGATGGTCGCCTCGAACGGGTAGAGGTTGACCACCAGCAAGTCGATCGCCCCGATGCCGTGGGCGGCGAGCGCGGCCTGGTGCTCGGGATTGTCGCGGATGGCGAGCAGGCCGCCGTGGACCGCCGGGTGCAGGGTCTTCACCCGCCCGTCCATCATCTCGGGGAAGCCGGTCAGGTCGGCAACCTCGGTGACCGGAAGGCCGGCTTCCTGGAGCGCGCGATGGGTGCCGCCGGTCGAGACCAGGGCGATGCCGCGGGCATGCAGCGCCCGGGCGAAATCGACGAGGCCGGTCTTGTCCGAGACCGAGAGGAGCGCGCGGGAGACCCGCACCTGATCGTGCGCCATAGCTGCTTGCCGAACCTTGAGATTTCGGCGCGCGGTAGCATGGAACCGGGGCGCGGGGCCAGCCGGGATCAGGGAGCCGTCGCACCCCGCATCGGCGCCGAGGCCAGGCGCTCGAAACTCCAGCGCACGTCGACATCGTCGGAGACGCGCAGATGCAGCACGATCTGGTCGGTGCGGCGTGGCCCGGTCAGGCCCGAGAAATACACGCTCTCTTCCAGCGCGATCTCGGCCCCCGACGCCCGGAACACCCAGACCTCGCCGAGCGCCGAGGCGAGTTCGAGCCCCTCGGGCACGCCGCGCACGGCGATGCCGGGATGCAGGTGGAAGCGGATCGCCACGTCGTGGCCGCGCACCCGGCCCTTGCCCTGACGCAGGAAAGCGTCCCGGCCCTCCAACCGCGCATCGGCGGGAAAGAGCTGCCAGCGCCGCTCGTGCACGATGCCGAAATCCTGTGCGTAGCCGTCGTGCCGGGCGGCGAGCACGGTGCTGTCGCCCTCCTCCACACGTTCGGCCGCCACCGCGGTCGGGCCACGCAGGACCACGGCGCCGCGGCGGCGGATCAGCCACGCGGCCACGATGCGCTCGCCCCACCAGCCGGTGGCGGTGAGGAAGCGGCAGGAGGAAGCGTGGGCGACGCTCGCCGTGGAATGGGCCGGGGTGGACCGGGCCAGCAGCCGCAGGTCCGGCCCGCTGGCCGGCAGGCCGCAATTGACCACGATCCGCTGCGGACCGCTCGACATCTCGAAGGCGAGGCAGCCCGCCCCGGCATTGAGCGCGTAGGGCAGCGGCGGGCTCTTGCCGACATCGGCGACCACGACGACCCGGCCGCCCTCCAGGCGCTCGTAACCGGAATTCGGCGCGTGCATCATCGGCCGGGCGAGCGCGCCATCATAGACAAGCAGCGTCGCGAGATGGTCCGCATCGGTGGCGCCCATGCCGTTGAAATGGCTGAGCGAAGCGTCCGGGTGGCGCAGGAGCCGCAGCAGCGGCAACATCCGGTCCACCGCCCGCAGCAGGGCGGCGGGGGGCTCGACGCTGCGGCTGAGATAGCTCTGGCGCAGGGGCAGCAGGTCGAGCAGCAGCTCCATGGCGAAGCGCGGGTCGCGGGAGCGGTGGCCGCCATCGGTCAGGATCTGGCGGTCGAGCTCGCGCGACAGGATCCGGGTCGCCCGGCGCAGGATCGGCTGAATGCCGTCGCAGCACAGGCCGGCATAGCAGAGCGCCACGGCGGCGTTCAGGCGCCATTGCGGCGCCACGCCCCGCCGCAAGTCCCGCTCCAGCTGCTGGGCGTTGCGGGCGATGGCCTTCAAAAAGTTCTGGTAGAAGCCGTGGTCTGCGCCCTCGAGCACGAGGGGCGACTGGCACAGGAACGAGATCAGCCGCCGGGCCGCCACCGGGGTGTGGCGGGCCAAAGACGGATCGCCCCGGCCGGCGATGAAATCGGCCACGAAGGCGCGGGCGTTGGCCCGGGCCAAGGCCGTGTCGGCCGCCCGCAGGTGGCGCAGCCAGCCGAAGCCGTAGAGCTCGTCGGCCCATTCCGGCGAGGGCGGGGCGTAGTCGAAGGGCGAGCCGCCGCTCGCCGCGAGCGACCGCCCGGCGAACACGAACAGACCGGCATAGATGTCGTCCGCGAACGTCGCGTCGGAGGTGCGCAGGTCATGCGGGGCGATCACCAGCCCGGTGACCCGCATCCGCGCCAGGATGTCGGGCGAGGCGGTGAGGCTGGCGCCGACCGCACGCAGGGTCCGCGCGGTCTCGCGCGCCACGAGCCGGTAGAAGCGCCAGCGGTCAGGCCCCCAAGCCACGCGATCTCCCAGCCACGCGATCTCCGAGCCACGCGCTCCCGCCAGGCCCCAAGGACCCGAGCCCTCGGGTACGAGGATCGGCTGGCACCCGTTTCGTTTCAGGTTAGAGGCGGCCTCTTAACCGGCGGTTTACGCTATGTCATTCCCGCGGCGGGAAAGAATGCGGGATCGCGCACGCTCCGGTTGAACCGGCGTGAGGATTTCGGCTGTGGGAACCGGGTTTTTCGCGCCTCAGCCCGGGGCCAAAGCCGCGTCGAACGCTCGCAGGTTCGAGCGCATCATGTCGAGATAGGTCGCGGCCGGCCCGTCCGGTCCCGACAGGGCGTCGGAATAGACCTTGCCGCCGATCCGGGCGCCGCCCTCGCGGGCGATCAGCTCCATTTGGCGGGGGTCGCTGATGTTCTCGAGGAACACCGCCGGCACCTTCTCCCGGCGGATCTGCCGGATGATCTCCGCGACATCGCGCGGGCTGGCCTCGCTGTCGGTGGACACGCCCTGGGGGGCGATGAAGCGCAGGCCGTAGGCGTCGGCGAAATAGCCGAACGCGTCGTGGGTGGTGATGATCCGCCGGTTCGCCGGCGGGATTTTTTCCACCGCCTGGCGCACGGCCTGATCAAGCTCGTCGAGTTGCGCCGTGTAGGCCTCGGCCGCGGCCCGGTAGGCGTCCGCATGGACCGGGTCCACCTTCGCCAGGCCGTCTCGGATGTTGGCCACGTAGATCCGCACATTGGCGACGCTCTGCCAGGCATGCGGGTCGAGCGCGTGGTCGTCGTGGTCGTGTCCGCCGTCGGCATGGGCATGCGCGTGCACGGCAGCGATCGTCTTCACCCCCGCGGAGGCGACGACGACCGGCGCGCGGGTGCCGGACGCCCGGATCAGCCGGTCGAGCCAGCCTTCGAGCCCGAGGCCGTTGACGAACACGATGTCGGCCCTCGCCAGCGTCTTGGCGTCGGCCGGGGACGGGCTGAAGCCGTGCGCGTCGGAATCCGGGTCGACCAGATTCGTCACCGCCACGTGCGGGCCGCCGACGGCGCGCACGAGATCGCCCAGGATCGAGAAGCTCGCCACCGCACGGACTTTTTCGCCGTCCGGGACCGCCCGGGCCGGGAGAGAGACGCCGAGCCACAGGGCGAGGCCCGCGAGCCACGCCAACCGAACCGTCCCGCGCACCTGTTGTCCTCCCAATCCACCGGAGCCTCGGAGCCTGTAGTGTAACAATGTTACATACACAAGCGGGATACACGGCTGGCGCCTGATGCGGATCGTGGGTCGCCGCCGGGTCATCGCCGCGTCGGCCGAGCGTGAGATGGAGCATGCCATGTCCGGACGTTTGAGAGCCGCCCTTCTCGTCACCGGTGCCCTCGGCCTGGGACTCGTCGGCGCGGCCGCCGCGCGTGACCGCGGTCCCGACGGATTCCGGGGTCCCGGGCGTTGGAGCGCCCTGACCCCCGAGGATCGGGCCGCCTTCGCGGATGCCCGCATCGCCGGCCTGCATGCCGGCCTGAAGCTCAACGCCGACCAGGAGAAGCTGTGGCCGCCGGTCGAGGCCGCGCTGCGCGACATGGTCAAGCTGCGCCAGCAGCGTCGCGAGGCGATGCGCGATCGCCCGAAGATGTCCGACGACGCGCCCGCCGCCCTGCGGGCCATGGCGGATGCGACGACCGCCCGGGGCGAGGCCCTGCGCAAGCTCGCCGACGCCTCGCAACCGCTCTACGCCAGCCTGGACGAGGGCCAGAAGCGGCGCGCGATGATCTTGGCCCGTCCGATGGGTGGCCATCGCCAAGGCGGCTGGCATCACCACCGCGACGACGCGCGCGGCCCGGACGGCGATCAACGCTGAGCGCGTAGCTGAACCCGAAAAACCAAAAACCTTGATCCGCGGCGGCAGCGGCTGCAAACCGCTGCCGCCGCGCGTTCTGCCCCAGGGAGCCCGGTGACAGGACCCAACCGGTAAGCTCCATGGCGCGCCTCCCCGGCGACACCTTCCCCCTCTTGGTCCGCCTGTGGCGGATCTGGCTCTACCCCCATCGCGGGACGCTCGCCGTGGTGCTGGTGCTGATCGCGCTGGTGGGCGGCTCGACCGGGCTGTACCCGGCGCTGATCAAGGCCGCCTTCGACGCCTTCGACCGCAAGGATGCGGCGGCGATCGCCTACGGGCCGCTGGTGGTGATCGTGGTCACGGCCCTGCGCGGCTTCTCGCTCTTCGGCCAGACGGTGCTGACCAACCGGGTCGTCACCCGGGTCGAGGCCGACATGCAGGCGGCGCTCTACGGCCACCTGATCGAATCCGACTTGGCGCAGCTCGGCCGCGAGAGCCCAGCGGCGCTGACCCAGCGCTTCACCACCGATTTCGCCTTCATCAAGGAGGCGCTGACCCGCATCTCCACCGTGCTGCTGCGCGACATCGCGATGCTGATCGGCCTGGTCGCGGCGCTGATCTGGATGGACCCGGTGCTGACGCTCGTCGCCGGCCTGACGGTGCCGTTGGTGGCGGGCCCGATCGGGCGGATCGGAAAAAAACTTCGGCGGGTCTCGACCACCACGCAGGAGCAGATGGGCGCCACCGCCAGCCTGATTTCCGAGAGCCTCCAGGGCGCCCGGGTCGCCAAGACCTACGCCATGGAGGGCTATCTCAAGGGCCGGGCAGCCCAGGCACTGGACGAGGTGCGCCGCCTCAAAATGAAGGCCGCCAACGCCCGCGGGCGCCTCGACCCGCTGCTGGAGGTGGGCGGCGGCATCGCGGTGGCCGGCGTGCTGGTCCTGGTCGGGCAGCGGGTGCTGGCCGGCGAGCGGACGGTGGGCGATTTCACCGGCTACGTCGCGGCGCTGCTGCTCGCCGCGCAGCCGGCCCGGGCTTTGGGCAACCTCAACGCCATCCTGCAGGAGGCGGCGGCGGCGCTCCGGCGCTACTTCGACGTGATGGACGAGGCGCCCCAGATCCGCGAGGCGCCCGATGCGGCGCCGCTCGTTGTCACCGCCGGGGCGATTCGGTTCGAGGGCGTGCAGTTCCGCTACCGCCCGGACGCGCCGGCCCTGGAGGGGATCGACCTCACCGTACCCGCGGGCGCAGCCACCGCGCTGGTCGGGCGCTCGGGATCGGGAAAATCCTCACTGCTCAACCTCGTGCCGCGGCTCTACGACGTCACCGCCGGCCGAGTGACGATCGACGGCCAGGACGTGCGCGCCGTGACGCTCGCCTCCCTGCGGGCCGCCGTCGCGGTGGTCTCGCAGGAGGTGGTGCTGTTCGACGACACGGTCGCGGCCAATATCGGCTTCGGCCGCCCCGGGGCGAGCCCGGTCGAGATCGAGGCGGCGGCACGCGCCGCGGCGGCCCACGCCTTCGTCACCGCCCTGCCCGAAGGCTACGATTTCCGGGTCGGACCGGCCGGTAACCGCCTCTCCGGTGGCGAGCGGCAGCGGGTCGCCCTGGCCCGGGCCTTCCTCAAGGACGCGCCGATCCTGCTCCTCGACGAGGCGACCTCGGCCCTCGATTCGGAATCCGAGCGCCTGGTCCAGGAGGCGCTGACCCGGCTGATGCGCGGCCGCACCACGCTGGTGATCGCCCATCGCCTCTCGACGGTGCGGGAGGCCGACCGGATCGCCGTGATGGAGGCCGGCCGGGTGATCGAGACCGGCCGGCACGACGATCTGATCGCGGCTGGCGGCGCCTATGCCCGACTGCACCGGATGCAGCTGTCGGATCCGACGCCGACGATGCAACCGGACTCTTTCAGTGCCGGACGAGGCACAGGTCCCCTCTCCCGTGCGGGAGAGGGACAGGGTGAGGGGTGCGACCTCTCCGGACAAACCTGATCCCTCACCCCAACCCTCTCCCGCACGGGAGAGGGGGCGCGTCGCGGCTTTCGCAAGCCGATGTGTGAACATTGTAGCCCGCACGGGGGAGGAGGCGCGTCGCGGACGTCACAGGTCGACGCGTGAACCCCGTAGCCGGCAGCGTGAGGCGCGCGCCACGCAAGCCGCCGGCAAGGCATGAGCGACACCATAGGCATGCACGCGCTCCGTAGATTCGTCCGCCGGAGCGCGGCATAAGGACTTGAGTCTATGAGGACCCCACCCGTGAGCGACCTGACGTTCGAGACCCAAGCCCATCCCGCCCGCCGGACCGATGCCGAGCGGGCCGCCCTGATGACGAATCCGGGTTTCGGCAAGGTGTTCACCGACCACATGGTGGTGGCGCGCTACGCGGCCGGGCGCGGCTGGCACGACGCACGGATCCAGGCGCGCGAGGCGATCCCGCTCGATCCCGCCGCCGCGGTGCTGCACTACGCGCAGGAGATCTTCGAGGGGCTCAAGGCCTACCGCACCGCGGATGGCGGCGCCGCCCTGTTCCGCCCCGACGCCAATGCCCGCCGCTTCCGGCTCTCGGCCGAGCGCATGGCGATGGCACCGTTCCCGGAGGACGCCTTCGTCGAGGCCATGCACAAGCTGGTCGAGATCGACCGCGACTGGATCCCCGACACCCCCGACGGCAGCCTGTACCTGCGGCCGTTCATGATCGCCAACGAGGCGTTCCTGGGGGTCAAGCCGGCCTCGGAATACCTGTTCATCACCATCGCCTCGGCGGTGGGGTCCTACTTCAAGGATCCGAACGGCACGGTCACGGTCTGGCTCTCCGAGCACTTCACCCGCGCGGCGCCGGGCGGCACCGGCGCGGCCAAGTGCGGTGGCAACTACGCGGCGAGCCTCGCCGCGCAGGCCGAGGCCACGCGCCAGGGCTGCGAGCAGGTGGTGTTCCTCGACGCGGCCGAGCGCCGCTACATCGAGGAGCTCGGCGGCATGAACGTGTTCTTCGTCTTCGAGGACGGCTCGCTGCTGACGCCGCCACTCTCGGACAGCATCCTGCCCGGCATCACCCGCGATTCGGTGATCACCCTGGCCCGCGAGGCCGGCCTTACCGTCAAGGAAGAGCCCTACACGATCGACGCCTGGCGGGCCGACGTCCGGGCCGGCCGGCTCACCGAGGCCTTCGCCTGCGGCACCGCCGCAGTGATCACGCCGATCGGCACCGTGAAGGGCCGCGAGGACAATTTCACCATCGGCGACGCCGTGGCCGGCCCGGTGGCCCGCCGGCTGCGCAGCCTGCTGGTGGATATCCAGCGCGGCACGACCCGGGAATCGCGCGGCTGGTTCCAGAAGGTCTTTTAGGGTTTTTTTCGCCGCGGGAGTGGGGTCGGTTTGCCCGGTTCGCTTTCAGGACTTGCGGCGCGTCCTCCCTCCCCGCTCTGTGGGCTTCGAGCGACATAGATTTGGGGCGCGATCGTCCTTGCAGGCCGCGACGCGCCCCCCTCTCCCGTGCGGGAGAGGGCTGGGGTGGGGGACCCGGTCTTTCCGGAGAGGTCGCATCCCTCACCCTGTCCCTCTCCCGCACGGGAGAGGGAACCCGCGCCTCCCACGGGCAAGGTGGTGGCCCACGGAGGCGAAGGGCTACGCGCGGATGACGGAAGCGGCAGCCAGCACCCCGGAAACAGCCGCCGGCCCCTGGAATCCCGGCGTCCAGTCCGACCTGCCGGCCGCCTTCACGCCGCTGATCACCGTCTACCGGCCCGAGCACGTCGAGACGCCCCTGCGCGACGCGCTCGAGATGAGCGACCTGTGCGGGCTGCCGGCCCGTCAGCTCACCCGGATCCGGCCCGGCCGTCTCGTCGTCCACGAGGTGCTGATCCGGGTGATGTCCGACCTGTCGGTTCCGGTGGGCGCGGTCTACGCCGATCTGGGCGTCAATTTCCGGTCGATCGTCTCGGCCATCCTGCGCGAGGGCATCGAGCCCCGGCTCGACGAAGTCGAAGCTGCCCTGGCTGCGCTCCAGGCCGAGGCCGACGCGGTGCTCCGGCGCGAGATCGCCGCGATCTTCGACGACCCGCCCTCCCCGCCGCCACCGGAAGCCGGCTGGCTCGACCGGCTGCTCGGGCGCCGGCCGCCATCGCGCAGCCCACCGCCCCGCCAGGATCCCGCGACCCGGGCGCTCGGCCATCTCGACGCCTGGCACCGCCGGGCACTCCAGGCCGGCGACGGCCTGGAGATCGCCGCCTGCGAGGCCCTGCGCAGCGTCGTCTCCGGCATCCTCGCTCGGCAGAACATTCTGATCCGCGATCCCGCTCTGCTGCGCGGCGTCGCCGGGACCCTGGTCTCGAACGGCTACGGCAGCCGCCGCATCGGCGAGCTGATCGAGCCCTGGATCGCAGCGGTGGTCGAGGCCCGGGGCTACCGACGGCTCGCCCCGCAGGCCCATCCGGTGGTGATGAACGTCAAGGGCGCTTCCGCCTCCGGCAAGAGCACGATCCGGCCCTACCAGCTCGGGCTGGCCCGGCGTCTCGGAATGGCCTGGTCCGACTTCGCGGTGATCACCCCGGATGTCTGGCGCAAGTTCTTGCTCGACTACGACAGCCTCGGCCCGGCGACCCGGTATGCCGGCACGCTCACGGGCTACGAGGTCGAGATGATCGACATGAAGCTCGACCGCTACGTCACCCGCAAGGCGGCCGAGCGGCGGATCTCGAACCTGCTGATCGACCGGTTCCGGTTCGACAGCTTCCAGGCCGAGGCCGGCTCGGATGGCGGCGGCCAATTGCTCACCCGGTTCGGCGAGCGGGTCTACATGCAGTTCATGGTCACGCCGCCGGCCGACACGGTGGAGCGCGCCTACAAGCGGGGCGAGCAGTTCGGCCGGTTCAAGGCGGTGGAGGATCTGCTGGCCCACAATGTCGAGGCCTATACCGGCATGCCGCGCCTGTTCTTCAACTGGGCGCTGGCCCGGGACAAGCAGGTCGTCTGCGAGTTCCTCGACAACAGCGTGCCGCAGGGCGAGCGACCCCGCACCATCGCGTTCGGGGCCGGCGGGGTCCTGAACATCCTGGACGTGAAAGGGCTGATCGACATCGACCGCTTCCGCAAGGTCGACATCTTCGCCCACGGGCCGGACGAAGTCTTTCGCGGGGTCGACCTCGCGGCCGGCGCCAATACGAGCTTTCTCCGCGAATGCCTTCGCCGGATGGACGCGGTCCGGTTCGCCCGAGCTGAAACCGGCCGCGTCTTCGTCCGCCTCGATCGCGGGCGCATCACCGGCCTTGACCGTACGGTCCTGTCAGAGGCCGCCGATGATCCGGATTGGGAAGCGGCCCGGGCGGTGATCGGCATCCCCTCCGACGACGCGGGGATACCGAACCTCGATGAGACGCTTATCCCGGCGGACGAGCCGACCCTCGGCGCGTGGGGACCTCGCCAAACCTGATCGGCAAGCAGAATAATATTGCCGAAAATGACAGCGGACCGAAGCTCAATCGCTCTGGTATATTGCATACCTAAACCGGATATGCATGATTGAGCCGGCACACCGGACGCGCCAACGCAAGGACGCGCCGCCCACGGGAGAGGCTCAGGGATGGAACGCCAGGATTCGCCGTCGGCGAAATGGTGGCAGCTCGCCTTCGGGGTGATCTGCATGGCCATGATCGCCAACCTGCAATACGGCTGGACGCTGTTCGTCGATCCTATCGACCAGCGCTACCACTGGGGGCGGGCGGCGATCCAGCTCGCCTTCACGTTGTTCGTCGCCACCGAGACCTGGCTGGTTCCCGTCGAGGCCTGGTTCGTGGACCGCTACGGCCCGAGCCTGGTGGTCGCCTTCGGCGGCGTGATGATCGCCCTGGCCTGGACCATCGACGCCTACGCCGACAGCCTCGCGCTGCTCTATCTCGGCGCGGTGGTCGGCGGCATCGGCGCCGGCTCGGTCTACGGCACCTGCGTCGGCAACGCGCTGAAGTGGTTTCCGCATCGCCGCGGACTCGCCGCCGGCGCCACCGCCGCCGGGTTCGGCGCGGGCGCGGCCATCACGGTCGTGCCGATCGCCCGGATGATCGCCACCAGCGGCTACCAGGACGCCTTCCTGTATTTCGGCATCGGCCAGGGCGCGGTCGTCCTCGCCCTGGCCTTCCTGCTGCGCAAGCCCACCTCCGCCGCCCCGATGCAGCGCAAGAGCCTGCGCCTGCCCCAGACCAAGGTCGATCGCAGCCCTCGCGAGGCCGTGCGCACGCCGGTCTTCTGGGTGATGTACGCGATGTTCGTCATGGTCGCCTCGGGCGGCCTGATGGCGGCGGCGCAGATCGCCCCGATCGCCCAGGATTTCCACGTGGCCGGCGTACCCGTCAGCCTGTTCGGCCTCCAGATGGCGGCGCTGACCCTGGCGATTTCGCTCGACCGGATCTTCGACGGGTTCGGCCGGCCGTTCTTCGGCTACATCTCCGACCATATCGGCCGCGAGAACACGATGTTCATCGCCTTCTCGACGGCGGCGCTCGCGGTGATCGTGCTCCTCACCTACGGCCACCACCCGATCGTGTTCGTGTTTGCCACCGCGGTGTATTTCGGGGTGTTCGGCGAGATCTACTCGCTGTTCCCGGCGACCTGCGGGGACACGTTCGGATCGAAATACGCCGCCAGCAATGCCGGCCTGCTCTACACCGCCAAGGGCACCGCCGCGTTCCTGGTGCCGTTCGCCAGCCTCCTGTCGGCGGCCTATGGCTGGTCGGCGGTGTTCGCGCTGATCATCGGGCTCAACGTCGCCGCCGCCGCGCTCGCGATCTTCTTGCTGCGGCCGCTGCGCGCCCGCTACCTCGCCGAGGGCGAGCATCCCGCGGCCCTCGCCGCCCAGCCGATCCGGGCGGCCTGAACGGTCTCCGATCTCACGAATTCCAAGAAACGACGAGCAAACTCCACGGATCTCCCACCCTCCCCCTCATCCTGAGGTGACGAAGCGAAGCGGAGGCCTCGAAGGAGGCCTCCAGGGATCGCCGAGACTTCTGGAGCCCTCCTTCGAGGCTGCTACGCAGCACCTCAGGATGAGGGCGGAGGGTGGGACGTTCTCCGGCTCACCGGCTCAGGAAGCCCCTGCATCAATCCTCTGGGAGACACCGCGATGACCGCTCTGGCAAAGATCGTCCACACCGCCCCCGAGATCGAGGCCGAGCCGGATCTCACCGACGGCTTCCACCTCGTCATCGATGCGCTCAAGCTCAACGGCATCGAGACGATCTACGGGGTCCCGGGCATCCCGATCACCGATCTCGGCCGCATGGCGCAGGCGGCGGGCATGCGGGTGGTGTCGTTCCGGCACGAACAGCATGCCGGCAATGCCGCGGCGATCGCGGGCTTCCTCACCCAGAAGCCGGGCATCTGCCTGACGGTCTCGGCGCCGGGCTTCCTGAACGGCCTCACGGCGCTCGCCAACGCCACCACCAATTGCTTCCCGATGATCCTGATCTCGGGCTCGTCCGAGCGTGAGATCGTCGATCTCCAGCAGGGCGACTACGAGGAGATGGACCAGCTCGCCATCGCCAGGCCCCTGTGCAAGGCCGCCTTCCGGGTGCTGCACGCGGCCGATATCGGCATCGGCGTCGCCCGGGCGATCCGCGCGGCCTGCTCCGGCCGTCCCGGCGGTGTCTATCTCGACCTGCCGGCCAAGCTGTTCTCGCAGGTGATGGAGGCCGAGGCCGGCCGGACGTCGCTGGTGAAAGTGATCGATCCGGCTCCGGCCCAGCGCCCCGCCCCAGAGGCGATCACCCGGGCCCTCGACGTCCTGAAATCTGCCCGCCGCCCGCTGATCGTACTCGGCAAGGGCGCCGCCTACGCCCAGGCCGACGACGCGATCCGCAGCCTCGTGGAGACCAGCGGCATCCCGTACGTGCCGATGAGCATGGCCAAGGGCCTGCTGCCCGATACGCACCCGCTCTCGGCCGGCGCCGCGCGCTCCACCGCGCTGAAGGATTCGGACGTAGTGCTGCTGATCGGCGCCCGGCTCAACTGGCTGCTGTCGCACGGCAAGGGCAAGAGCTGGGGCGAGCCGGGCTCGACCAAGTTCATCCAGATCGACATCGAGCCCCGCGAGATGGATTCGAACGTCGAGATCGTCGCCCCGGTGGTCGGCGACATCGCCTCCTGCGTCCAGGCGCTCCTCGACGGCATGGGCCAGGGCTGGCAGCAGCCCCCGGCCGACTGGATCGACACGCTCAAGACCAAGCGCGAGGCGAACATCGCCAAGATGGCGCCCAAGCTCATGAGCAACGCCTCGCCCATGACCTTCCACGCCGCGCTGGGCGCCCTGCGGACCATCGTGAAGGAGCGGCCCGACGCGATCCTGGTCAACGAGGGCGCCAACACCCTCGACCTCGCCCGGGGCATCATCGACATGTACCAGCCGCGCAAGCGCCTGGATGTCGGCACCTGGGGCATCATGGGCATCGGCATGGGCTTCGCCGTCGCCGCCGCGATCGAGACCGGCAAGCCGGTCCTGTGCGTGGAGGGCGACAGCGCCTTCGGCTTTTCCGGCATGGAGGTCGAAACGATCTGCCGGTACGGGCTGCCGATCTGCATCGTCGTGTTCAACAACAACGGCATCTACCGCGGCACCGATTCCGACCCGACCGGGCGCGACCCGGGCACCACGGTGTTCGTGAAGGATTCCCGCTACGACAAGATGATCGAGGCCTTCGGCGGCGACGGCTACCACGTCACCTCGCCGGACGAGCTGACCCGGGCGGTCAACGCGGCCATGGATTCCGGCCGGCCGTCACTGGTCAACGCCGTGATCGACCCGGCCGCCGGCAGCGAGAGCGGCAATATCGGCAGCCTCAACCCGCAGAGCGGGATCAAGAAGAAGGCGGTGTGAGGGGGACGACTTCAGGGAGACGATTTGCTCTCCCAGAAGGCCGAGAAAGTCTCCGGCGCTGGAATATACTCCGTGTCATCCCGGGGCCGCGCAGCGGAGCCCGGGATCCAGAAACGCAGGTGGAGCGAGGTCTTGCACTGTCGACGTTTCTGGATTCCGGGCTCGCCTGCGGCGCCCCGGAATGACGGGGTGGTCCATAAGGCGGATCGATGGGAGTACCGAGCCAACCAGCTTAATTCGAATGAGACAGCCAACAACCACCGGTAATCCTCCCGCGGATACGGGCCGCCCGCCCCTCCCCGTGGCCCGCCTCATGCTAAGCTTCGGCGACACGCACAGCAGGGGCGAGCCGACATGCTGACCAGACGATCCTTCGTGGCCCTGTCGGGCGCGGCGCTCGCCGCCCCGGCGCTTGCGCAGGGCGGGTCCTCCCGGGTGCTCAAGTTCATCCCGCAGGCCGACCTGACGGTGCTCGATCCGATCTGGACCACCGCCTACGTGACCCGCAACCACGGGCTCGCGGTGTTCGACACCCTGTACGGGACCGATGCCAGCTACGCCGCGCAACCGCAGATGGTCGCCGGCCACGTCGTCGAGGATGACGGCAAGCTGTGGCGCATGACCCTCCGGCCCGGGCTGGTCTTCCACGACGGCACGCCGGTGCTCGCCCGCGACTGCGTCGCCAGCATCGGTCGCTGGGCCAAGCGCGACCCGATGGGCCAGACGCTCATGGCCTACACCGACGAGCTCTCGGCCCCCGACGACCGGACCATCCAGTTCCGCCTGAAAAAGCCGTTCCCGCTCCTGCCGGACGCGCTCGGCAAGGTCGGCTCGCCGATCTGCGCGATCATGCCGGAGCGGCTCGCCAAGACCGATGCGTTCACGCAGGTGACCGAGATGGTCGGCAGCGGCCCGTTCCGGTTCAAGGCGGACGAGCGGATGGTCGGCGCCCGGGTCGTCTACGAGCGCTTCGACAAATACGTCCCGCGCGAGGGCGGCGAGCCGCAATGGACCTCGGGCCCCAAGCGCGCCTTCCTCGACCGAGTCGAGTGGCACGTCATCCCCGACCAGGCCACCGCCGCCTCGGCGATGCAGACCGGCGAGATGGATTGGTGGGAGCAGCCGCCCTCCGACCTCGTGCCGACGCTCGGCAGCCTGAAGACGTCGATCAAGGACCCGACCGGGCTGATCGGCTGCCTGCGGATGAACCAGCTGCTGCCCCCCTTCGACAACCCGGCGATCCGGCAAGTGCTGCTCAAGGTGGTCGACCAGACCGACTTCATGCAGGCGGTGACCGGCGACGATCCGAAGCTGAGGCACGTGCCGACCGGCTTCTTCTGCCCCGGCCTGCCGATGGCGAGCGAGGCCGGCCTCGACGTGCTGACGAGCAAGCGCGACTTCGACGCCGCCAAGAAGGCGTTGGCCGCCGCCGGCTACAAGGGCGAGAAGGTGGTGCTGATGGGCGCCTCCGACTTCCCGAGCCTGAAGGCTTTGGCGGACGTGGCGGCCGACATGCTGACCCGCGCCGGCTTCAACGTCGATTATCAGGTCATGGATTGGGGCTCGGTGGTCCAGCGGCGCGCCAAGCGCGACCCGATCGCCCAGGGTGGCTGGAGCATCTTCTGCACCTTCTGGGCCGGGCTCGACCAGGCCAACCCGGCGGTCAGCGCGTTCCTGCGTGGGACCGGGCCCGATGCGCCGGTGGGCTGGCCGACCAGCCCGAAGCTTGAGGCGCTGCGCCAGGAATGGCTCGACGCCCCCGATATCGCCGCGCGCAGGACGCTGGCGGACGCCCTGCAGAAGCAGGCCTTCGTGGACGTGCCCTACCTGCCGCTCGGGCAGTACTTCAACCAGACCTCGTACAAGCCCTCGGTGACCGGGGTGCTCGACGGGGTGCCGGTGTTCTGGAACGTCAAGAAGGGCTGAGCCGGCGGGTCAGGCGGGCACAGCGTCCGGGGGCGCGGCGGCCAGCGCGGGGTTGCCGGCATCGGCGATCAGCGCCGGGACCAGATCCGTCTGCGAGACGATCCCGACCAAACGGCCATCCGCCTCCACCACAGGGAGGTGGTGGAGGCCGGCTTCCGCCATCCGCAGCACCAGCTCGGCCACGGGCGTGTCCGGGGTGACGGGCTCGACCGCGCTCATGATGTCGGCGGCGCAGCCATGGGGGGCGCGCCCGCGCTCCACGGTCAGCCGCAGGCGGCGGCCGAGGCCGAGCCGCGGGCCGCTCCGGTCCCAGGACGCCTTATCGAGAAGGTCGGTCTGCGTGACGATCCCGAGCACCCGGGCACGCTCGTCGGTGACCGGCAGGGCCTTGATCCGATGGCGGCGCAGCAGGTGCAGCGCCTGCGCCAGGGAATCGTCGGGGGCCACCGCGATCACGTCGCGGGACATGATCGCCGCGCAGGTGGTCTGCCCCGATCGGCGGCCGTAGACGCGCATCTGCACCCGCCGCAGGATCTGCTCCAGGTCGCCCCGGTCGACATCGAGCAGCTGGTCGAAATCCTCCAGCGCCGCGTCGAGATCCGAGGCCAGGAAGCCGAGCCGGGAGGCCGGAGCCGGGTCATCGGTCCGCGGGCCGGCCGGGCGCAGATGCGGATAGGCGCGGCCGGTGAGGTTGTTGAACACCAGCGCCACACTCAGCAGCAGCAGCGAATTGGCCGCCACCGGCCAGAGCACGAAGCCGTAGCCGAGATCCCGGATCGCCGGGCCGCCCAGCACCGCCGTGAGCGCCACCGCTCCGCTCGGCGGGTGCAGGCAGCGGAGCGCCATCATCAGCGCGATCGCCAGCCCGATGGCCACGGAAGCCGCCACGAACGGGTCCGGCACCCAGATCGCCGCCGTAACGCCGACCAGGGCGGCCACGAGGTTGCCGCCGAGGATCGACCAGGGTTGCGCCAGCGGGCTCGCCGGCACCGCGAAGAGCAGCACCGCCGAGGCGCCCATCGGGGCGATCAGGACCGGGGCGGCCTCGCCCACGGCGGCGCGGCAGACCAGACCAGTCGCCAGGATCCCCAGCAGGGCGCCCGCGGCCGAGCGCAGTCGCTCACGCGTGCTGACGGGCGTCAGCTCGGGAAGGAGACGGCGGAGCAGTGATCGCATCGGATCCGGATCGTGCAGACGAGACGGGACGGCGCAGGGCACGCCGTCCCGCTTCAGGATAGCGGAGGTTCGGAGCCGCTTATCAGACCGCCTGAGCCTCGTGCATCGCCTGGATCTGCGTGGGACTATAGCCGAGGCCGGTCAGCACCTCGTCGGTGTGCTCACCCAAGAGCGGCGAGGCCTTCACCTCGACGGTCATGTCGGAGAACTTGATCGGGCTGCCAACGGTCAGGTAGCTGCCGAGCTTCGGATGCGGCACCTCGACCACGGTGCCGCTCGCCCGCAGCGACTTGTCCTCGGCGATCTCCTTCATCGACAGCACCGGTGCGCAGGGGATGTCGTAGGTGCGCAGGATGTCCACCGCCTCGAACTTGGTCTTGTCGGCAAGCCATTCCTCAATGGTCTTGAAGATGTCGAAGATCTTGTCCTGCCGGGCCCGCGCGGTGTTGTAGGCGGGATCGGTGATCCACTCCTCGCGGCCGAGCACCTTGCAGATCGGCGCCCAGGCATGGCCCTGGATCGTGAAGTAGATGTAGGCGTTCGGGTCGGTCTCCCAGCCCTTGCACTTCAGCACCCAGCCCGGCTGGCCGCCGCCGCCGGCATTGCCGCCGCGTGGCACCACGTCCGAGAATTCCCCGTGCGGGTATTGCGGGTATTCCTCAAGGTAGCCCAGGGCATCGAGGCGCTGCTGGTCGCGCAGCTTCACCCGGCAGAGGTTGATCACCGAATCCTGCATCGAGACGGCGACCTTCTGGCCGGTGCCGGTTTTGTTCTTCTGGTGGAGCGCCGTGAGGATGCCGATGGCGAGGTGCATGCCGGTGTTGGAATCACCCAGTGCCGCGGCGCTGACGGTGGGCGGCCCGTCCCAGAAGCCGGTGGTCGAGGCGGCGCCGCCGGCGCATTGGGCGACGTTCTCGTAGACCTTCAGGTCCTCGTAATGGTGGCCTTCGGAGAAGCCCTTCACGGAGGCCAGGATCATCCCGGGATTGAGTTCCTGGATGCGCGCCCAGGAGAAGCCCATCCGGTCGAGCGCGCCGGGACCGAAATTCTCGACCATCACGTCGGAATCCTGGATCAGCTTCTCCAGCACCTCCTTGCCGGCCTGGGTCTTGGTGTCGAGCGTCAGCGAGCGCTTGTTGGAATTGAGCATCGTGAAGTAGAGCGCGTCCGCATCCTCGACGTGACGCAGTTGCGTGCGGGTCACGTCGCCAGAGCCTGGGCGCTCGACCTTGATGACGTCGGCGCCGAACCACGCCAGCAGTTGCGTGCAGGCAGGACCGGCCTGCACGTGGGTGAAGTCGATGATCTTGATCCCATCCAACGGCTTGCTCATCTGGCGTTCTCCCTTGCACGGTGAGGCTTGCGATCTTCGGACGGTCCCGTTTGTCAGGATCCGTTCGGAAGGGCTTCGAGGTCTGCCACGCGCTGGCGCAGGCGCTTTTCCTCGGTCCAGCGCTCGGTCTCGTCGCGGATCACCGCGACGATCCCGGTCACCCGGTCCGACGCGTCCCGGATCATCCCGACCGTGAAGGCGATGGAGAGCTGGTGGCCGTCCTTGTGGATTGCCGGCACCCGCAGGGTCTCTGCCCCGTAGCGGGTGACGCCGGTCCGCATGGTCTTGGCGTAGCCGTCCCAGTGACGGCGCCGATGACGCTCCGGCGTGATCAGGTCGAGGGTTTGCCCGAGGGCGTCTTCGGCGGTGAAGCCGAAGATCCGCTCGGCCGCCGGGTTCCAGACCGTGATCGCGCCGTCCGGATCGGCCACCACCACAGCGTCGCCGATGGCCGCGACGAGGCCCGTCAGATCGTCCGCGGGCGGGCGATCGAGCAGGGTGTTAGCGTCCGCCACGGATCGCCCCGTATGCTCGCCGCCGACGAACGCAGCTCTGGAGGAGATGTCTGCCGAAGCGAACGTTGCTCGGATTCGTCATCAGGGCCTCCCTGGCGGCTATGGCGCTAAAGTTCCGGATCGTCCGGAACGCCGCACCGCGTTCCCTCACTCGTTTGGTATCTGGTATGCCAAATACCTTACGCCGTCAACCAGAGCGGCTGGAAACGGCACTTTGTTGCAAGATTTTGTTCGGGCGGTCTGAAGGCCTGTTTGACTGCGCGATCGCAGTCGCGTGACGGTTCTGTTCGACGGAGATCCTGATCTCTCCCCTCATCCTGAGGTGCTGCGCAGCAGCCTCGAAGGAGCCCTCCAGGGATCGCGCGGCTGGCTGGAGAGCTCCTTCGAGGGCTCCGCTCCGCTACGCCACTTCAGGATGAGGGCGAGGATGGGAATGACCGGTCAAACAGGCGCTGAGGCGATTGCCGGTCGGAGTGAGCATCCGGTCAGGCCGCCTCGTCGTCACACTCGCATTGAAGCGACTCAGCGATTCGAGGCGGGGTGGGACCATGCGCTGCCCTCGCAATGTCGCTGAGGCTGCGGGCCGTCCGGCGACCCCATCAGCGTAGCCGGCACGGCGCGGCTCAGCGGGCCGCCTTCTCAGATTCGCCGCTTTCCGGGGGCAGGAGCCGAGCAGCCAGACAGCACGGGCCGGCGTTTCGGCAACCCGCCCTGGAGACCACCCCGGTGATCCGTTTCGAGAAAGTCAGCAAGGTCTACCGCACCGACGGCCACAAGCGGACGATCCTGGAGCAGGTGTCGTTCACCCTGAAGCCTGGCGTTTCCTACGGGATCCTCGGCATCAACGGCGCCGGCAAGTCGACCACGATGCGGCTTATCGCCGGCACCGAAGACCCGACCCGGGGCAAGATCCACCGCGGCCTGCGGATCTCCTGGCCGCTGGGTTTCGCCGGCGGCTTCCATCCCAAGATGACCGGCCGCGACAACGTCATGTTCGTCGCCCGCATCTACGGCGAGGATCCGCGTCGCGTGCTCGACTTCGTCGAGGACTTCTCCGAGCTCGGCAGCTATCTCGACGTGCCGATCTACACCTACTCGTCCGGTATGGGCGCCCGGCTCGCCTTCGGCATGAGCATGGCGATCCCGTTCGACTGCTACCTGATCGACGAGATCACCTCGGTGGGCGACGCCCGCTTCTCCAAGCGCTGCGACGAGGTGTTCTCCCAACGGCGCAAAAACGCCGACATCATCATGGTCTCGCACTCGATGGAGACCATCCGCCAGTGGTGCACGCAGGGCCTCGTCCTGCTCAACGGGCGCGCGATCGTCTACGAGGACGTCAACGACGCGATCGAGGTCTATCGGCGCCTCAACGCCTGAGCGATCACGAATCAGCCCGCGAAAGGCCGCCACCGTCGTTCGGAGGGACGCAGACTGGAAACCCTCGCGAAGACATGCTTTTGCCGCCTCCCCGTGCGAGAGGCATCCGACGCGAGCGTTTCGGCGCGGTCGAGAGCCCGGTGACGGGCCGGCCGTCGAGTCCGGGGAGGCCGGGGATCAGGTCATGAACATGGAGATCCGGAAAGCCGAGGGGCAGCCGCTGACGACCGCGGACCGCCAGCAGGCGGTCACCGAATCATTGCGGCAGATCGCGCGCATGTCGCGGTTCGTTGACCGCAAGAAGGGCATCCGGTCCTACCAGAGCCACGTCAAGAACGATCCCTGGATCCCGATCCTGTTCGTGCTCTGCTTCGTGCTGCCGACGCTGGCCGGAGCGGTGTATTTCGGCCTGATCGCGTCGGACCGCTACGTCAGCGAGGCGCGGTTCGCGATCCGTCCGGCACTGGGAACGGCCGACAAGGCGGCGCCGGACTCGGTCGGCACCTCTTCGGGCGTGCCGAGCCAGATGGTGGCCCAGGACAGCCTGATCACCTACGAGTACATCCTCAGCCGGCCGATGCTGGAGACGATGGAGGCCAAACTCCCGATCCGCGAGTGGTTCAGCCGCGACAGCATCGACTACTTCTCCCGCTTCGATCCCGAAAAACCGGTCGAAAAATTCCTCCGCTACTGGAAGCGCCGCGTCGGCGTCGAGATCGAATCCGGTTCCGGCATCATGTCGCTCACGGTCGAGGCGTTCGACCCCGACGAGTCCCTCGCCATCGCGAAAGCCGTGATGACGGAGGCCGAGCGGATGGTGAACGACCTCAGCATCAAGGCGCGCGAGGATGCGGTCGCCGAGAGCACGCGCGAGTTGAAGCTCGCCGAAGAGCGCATGACCAAGATCCGCGTGGCGATGCGCGACCTGCGCAATCGTGAAGGCGTGCTCGACGCGCAGAAATCGAACGAGGCCAATCTCAAGATCGTCTCTGAGCTGCGGGCGGCCCGGATCAACCTGGCGGTGCAGCTCGCCATCGGGCAGCGCGACCTCGGCCCGGAGTCGCGTCGGATCATCGACATCAAGCAGCAGATCAAGGATCTCGACGACAACATCGCCCGGATCGAGCGGCAAGCGGCCAGCCAGGACCCGGAGCAGAAGCGCCTGCTGTCTGACGCCCTGACCCGGTTCGAGGCCCTCGAGAACGACCGCAAGAACGCCGAGAAGTACTACCAGCAGGTGCTGACCGCCCATGAGCGCGCCCGCATCGTCGCGGCGCGTCAGATCGAGTTCTTCAGCCCGATCGTCGAGCCGGTGAAGGCGGAATCCTCGGTCGAACCGCGGCGGATCCTGATGATCAGCCTGGTCACCGCGGGAGCGGCCGTGCTGTTCGCTGCCTCGATGTTCGCCCGGAAGATGATGAACTGACCCGATCCGGGTTCAGCCATTCGTGGCTGACCCGCCGCTCCAGCCCTGGGCTCGCCAGCCCTCGGCACGCTCGTCGAGGTCGATCGATCCGGCACGGTCGAGGATCGCCATCACGCCGTCGGCCAGGTGGTCTTCGGCCCGGACCGTCACGAGGGTCCCGCCCCGGCGCACGCCTTCCGCATAGGTCTCGGCTTCGCCCTCTGTCAGCCCGGCGCCGGTGAGACCGCCGATCAGGCCGCCCGCCGCAGCGCCGACGCCTGCACCGGCCGCGGCCGCCACCAGCCAGCCCGCGGCGACCACCGGCCCGAGGCCCGGAATCGCCAGCAATCCGAGCCCGGCCAGCAACCCGGCCCCTCCGCCCAGAACCGTGCCGACCGTTGCGCCGGTCCCGGCGGCATCCACCGGATCGACCACGTCGGGATGGGGATCGCCGAACGGCCGATCCTGGATCGCGGCCGGCTCGGCCCGGTTGGCCAGGATGCTGATGTCGGCGTGGGGGATGCCCGCGGCCTCCAGCTGATCGACCACGCCCGTGGCGGTGTCGTACTCGTCGAACAGGGCGGTGAGGACGCGCGCGGCCATGCGGGCTCTTTCGATCGGTGGGCTGCCGCCCGGACAAGTGGCGAAGGCCGTGCGGGTTCCGCCCGCGCCGAGCCGGTTCTTAACGGCGCGCTAACCATCCACTCGGCAGATCTTGCCGGGTGCGTCCCTCGGATCTCCCGGGGCGGACGGCGATGGATCGAGAACGATGGCGGAGACGGCGAGCGCGCCGGCCAGCGGCGGGGCTATGAGCGGGGCCGCATCGGTCCTGAGTCAGCTCGCGCTGCCGACCCGCGGCGACCTTCACGCGCTGTCCAAGCGCTCGGATCTTATGTTCGCCACCGGCGTCATGGGCATCCTGGCGGTGCTGATCTTTCCGCTGCCGGCGGTGCTGCTCGACCTGCTGCTGGCGGTCTCGATCATCGTCTCGGTGCTGATCATGATGGTCGGCCTGTCGATCGACAACCCGCTCGAATTCACCGTCTTCCCGACGCTGCTGCTGATCGCCACGATGCTGCGGCTGGCGCTGAACCTCGCCTCCACGCGCCTGATCCTGGGCCACGGCCACGAGGGCACGGCGGCGGCCGGCCACGTCATCGAGGCGTTCGGCAACTTCGTGATGGGCGGCAACTTCGTCATCGGGATCATCGTGTTTGCGATCCTGATCATCGTGAACTTCGTGGTCATCACGAAGGGCTCGGGCCGCATCGCCGAGGTCGCGGCGCGCTTCACCCTCGACGCGATGCCCGGCAAGCAGATGGCGATCGACGCCGACCTCTCGGCCGGCCTGATCGACGAGAAGGTCGCCAAGGCCCGCCGGGCCGCCCTTGAGGAGGAATCCTCGTTCTTCGGCGCCATGGACGGCGCCTCGAAATTCGTCCGCGGCGACGCGGTGGCGGCCCTGCTGATCACGTTCATCAACGTGGTCGGCGGCATCGTCATCGGCGTGGCGCAGCAAAGCCTGAGCTTCGGCGACGCCGCCAAGAGCTACACCCTGCTCACCATCGGCGACGGGCTGGCGAGCCAGGTCCCGGCGCTGATCGTCTCCACCGCGGCCGGCATCCTGGTCTCGAAGGCGGGCGTGAAAGGATCGGCCGACAAGGCGCTCGGCAAGCAGCTGGCGCATTATCCCAAGGCGCTCGGCATGTCGGCCGCCGTGATGTTCCTGATCGCGCTCCTGCCGGGCATGCCGATGCTGCCGTTCCTGCTGCTCGGCGGCGGGGCGGGCTACGCCGCGTGGCGCACCAACAAGACCGCCAACGAGGCCCCGCCGCTGGACGCGGAGGGCGTCCCGATGGACGCCAAGGCGGTCGCGGCCGCCGCGACGGCCAAGGAGGAGACCGTCACCGACCTCCTGAAGCTCGACGACTTGAAGCTCGAGATGGGCTACGCGCTGCTCGCCCTGGTCAACGGCGAGGGCCAGGACCGGCTCACCGACCAGATCAAGGCCCTGCGCCGCCAGCTCGCGGCCGAGCTCGGCTTCGTGATGCCGTCGGTGCGCATCCTCGACAACGTCCAGCTCGATGCCAATTCCTACGTGGTGCGGGTCAAGGAGATCGAGGCCGGCACCGGCCGGATCTTCCCGGGGCAGTTCATGGCCATGGATCCGATGGGCGGCCAGGTTCAGCTGCCCGGCCAGCACATGCTGGAGCCGACCTTCGGGCTGCCCGCGACCTGGATCGACGCGTCCCTGCGCGATCAGGCGCAGCTCAAGGGCTACACCGTGGTGGATGCCGCCACCGTCGTCTCGACGCACCTCACCGAGCTGATCAAGGCCCACGTCTCCGAGCTGCTCAACCACGTCGAGGTCTCGAAGCTCCTGCGCGAATTGCCCAAGGAGCACGCCGAGCTGCTCAAGGAGATCATGCCGTCGCAGATCTCGACCACCGGCGTGCAGCGGGTGCTGCAATTCCTGCTCTCCGAGCGCGTGTCGATCCGCGACCTCGGGGCGATCGTCGAAGGGATCGCAGAGGTCGCCGGCGCCGTGAAGAACCCGCGCGACGTGGTCGAGCATGTCCGCGCCCGGCTCGGGCGGCAGATCTGCGCCCAGTACCAGGACCAGAACGGCACCCTGCCGATCATCACCCTGTCGCCCGCCTGGGAGCAGGCGTTCATGGAGTCGATCGTCGGCGAGCGGGAGGAGCGCTACCTGGCGATGCAGCCCTCGAAGCTCAGCGAGTTCGTCACCACGGTCCGCGACCGCTTCGAGACCGCGGCCCGCCAGGGCGAGATGCCGGTGCTGGTGACCTCGGCACAATCCCGGCCGTTCGTGCGCTCGATCATCGAGCGCTTCCGCCGGGAGACGCCGGTGATGAGCCAAGCGGAGATCCACCCGCGGGCGCGGCTGCGCACCGTGGGGTCGATCTGAGGGACGGCGGCCTGACGCCCTTGATCAGGCTGAGTGCCACCTTTCACCGTCCTTGCGAGCGTAGCGAAGCAACCCAGGGCAGCGCGCGCTTCCAGACTGAAGCGTGTCCCTGGGTCGCTTCGCTGCGCTCGCGATGACGATGCGGGTTGATCGAACGAGTGGCCCAGGTGGTCCCCGTCAGATCGCCTTCTGTTTCAGCTCCCGCTCCAGCTCGTGCGCGTCGAGACCGGGCACGACCACCGGCGGCTCCGGCACGGTCGAAGGCACCGTGGCAGGCGTCGCGATGGCGGCGGCGAGGCGGGAACGCTCGAACAGCACCACGACGACAACCGAGATCAGCGCCGGGATCCAGAAGTAGAAGATCCGGAAGATGATCACCGCCGCGATGATGGCGTCCTTCTGGGCGTCGTCGGTGATGTGCATCGCGGTGATGAACACGATCTCGAACACGCCGAGGCCGCCCGGCGCGTGCGAGGCGAGCGCCACCGAGAACGAGGCCAAGAAAATCGCGAGCACCGGGATGAAGCCGGGGTTCATCGCCTCCGGCAGGGCGAAGTAGATGATGCCCGCCGCGCCGAGCAGCTCCAGCGGCGCCGCCAGCAGCTGCCGGGCCATGATACCGGGCCGGGGATATTCAAGCTTGAACGAGCGGATGTGAAGCGGCCGCAGGTGCAGGATCGAGCCGAGCACATAGAGCGCCACGAAGCCCAGCATGCCGATGCCGACCACCAGCGCCGTCTTCGGGTCGGTGAGGAAGCCCGGGAGCCGGCCCTCGAGGCGGGTCAGCAGGTTCGGATCCACCACCAGGGTGAAGCCTCCGAGCAGGATCGTGCCCAGGAAGAACGTGAACGAGCACAGGGCCACCAGGACGGCGACCTGGGCTGCCGACAGACCCTTGGCCGTATAGGCCCGGTAGCGCACCAGGGCGCCGGAGAACACCGAGGCGCCGATATTGTGCGACAGGGCGTAGGTGGTGAAGGAGCAGAGCGAGACGAACAGCCACGAGATGTGGCGCACGCCCAGATGCAGCAGCGCGATCCGGTCGTACCAGGCCAGCGCGGCGTAGGCGACCAGGGTCGAGACTGCCGCCAGCAGGATGCGGTGGGGCGGGATCGCCAGGATTGCGGACCAGATCGCCGACAGCGACGTGGTCTTCAACTCTTGATAGAGAAAGTAGCCCGATACGACGACTGCGGCGAGGCCGATCAACGGCCAGATGAACTCGCTGAGCTTCTTCATGTACACCGACGCCCCGGGGAGAGCCCCTGATGCGCCGCCCTGCAACGCGCCGCAAGCGGATCGAGGCCATCCCGATCCCCTTGTCAGGCGATCATGACGGTTTCGTGCCGCGTTGCCGGCACATCACACGCGGACTCGGAGAACCCGGCGCCGCACGAGGTGCAACGCGTGGGTGCGTAAGGCCCCTTCGACCGCGTCAGCCGCGAGCGCGGTTGAGCCCGATTCCGTCCATCGCGGCCTGATCCCGAATCGCGTCGGCGGCACGCTCGGCGGTGCGCTCGCGATCGTTCAGGATCTCGACCTTCTTCAGTTCCTCGAACGCCTCGCCGAGTTCGGCCTTGGCCTCGGCCAGCTGACCTTCCAGCGCCTGCGCGGACTGGCGCATGTTGTCCCGGCGGCCGGCGGCGGCGCGGGCATAGGTCGGGTAGGCGAAATGCCCGACATCGGTGATACCGGCGCGGGCTTCCTCGACGGCGACCTCGCGGTCTAGTTCCACCGCCATGCGCTGGAAGTCGGCCATCATCATCTCGATCTGGGTCACACGCCGCCGCTTCTCATCAACCTGGAAGCGACGCAGCCGGATCAGCGTGTCACGCGATTTCATTGGGACGCTCACTCCACGCAACGCTCAGGGCCGCGCCAAGGACCGTACCCGGCCCGTGCCCTGACCAGGATCGCAACGGCGAACCTGCTCAGACCCTAGTTCCGCATCACTCAATGCACCCAAGCGGTTACCGCTTCGCTGCATGATGCCTAGGCCCCGCCGATGATCTGGCTGAGCCGTGCGTAACCATCGCCGATGGACGTTGCTTCTTCCTTACCCTGCCCCAGAAAAGCCTCAAGCTGAGGCATGAGCGCCACGGCCTCGTCGACCTCCTGGGAGGAGCCCGCCCGGTAAGCGCCCAGCCGGATCAGTTCCTCCATGTCGGCGTAGGTCGACAGCACCCGCCGGGCCTGGCGGACCAGCGGCAGGTAGGTCGGATCGCAGGAGCGCGGCATGGTCCGAGAGACCGAGCGCAGCACGTTGATCGCCGGATAGCGCCCGCGCTCGGCGATCGCCCGCTCCATGACGATGTGGCCGTCCAAGATGCCGCGGACCGCGTCGGCGACCGGCTCGTTGTGGTCGTCGCCCTCGACCAGCACGGTGAACAGAGCCGAGATCGTCCCGGCGCCCACCCCGGGTCCGGCCCGCTCGAGCAGGCGCGGCAATTCGGAGAACACCGTCGGCGTGTAGCCCTTGGCGGTGGGCGGCTCGCCCGCCGCGAGGCCGATATCGCGCTGGGCCATGGCGAAGCGGGTGATCGAATCGATCATGCACAGCACCTTCGCGCCCTGGTCGCGAAAATGCTCGGCCACCGAGAGGGTCACGTAGGCGGCGTTGCGGCGCATCAGCGCCGGCTCGTCCGAGGTCGCCACCACCACGACGGAGCGTGCGAGGCCGGCGGCGCCGAGATCGTCCTGCAAAAACTCCTGAACCTCGCGGCCGCGCTCGCCCACGAGGCCGATCACCGCCACGTCGGCGGCGGTGTAGCGGGCCAGCATCGACAGCAGCACCGACTTGCCGACGCCGGACCCGGCGAAGATGCCCATCCGCTGGCCGGCGCACATGGTCAGGAAGGTGTTGATGCACCGGACCCCGAGGTCCAGCGGTCCGCCGACCCGGGCGCGGGCATGGGCGGGGGGCGGGTCGGCGCGCAGCGAATACACGTCCGGCCCCTGCGGCAGCGGCCCGAGCCCGTCGACCGGGCGACCAAGGGCGTCGACCACCCGCCCGAGCCAGGCGGCCGAAGGACGGATCGCGCCCGCTGATTCGTCGCGCACATAGGCCGGGCAGCCGCGGCGGACCCCCTCCAGGGATCCAAACGGCATGGCGAGCGCCCGGTCACCCTGGAAGCCGATGATCTCGCACGGCACCAGCCCGAGGCCGTTGGCGCCCTCCACGTCGATCCGGCCACCGAGCCGCATAGCCGCCACCGGCCCGGCCACCTCGACCAGCAGGCCGCGGATCGCCACCACCCGGCCGAACGTCTCCAGCACCTCGACCCGATCGAGGGCGGCCTGCGCCGCGGCGAGATTGGTAACGGACCTTGCCGGAACCTGTGTCATCCGCCTCGCTCTCAACGCTTCGTTTACCGGCCTCCTTAACACTGAGGTCATCGGGCTCGTAGCGGCCCGATCCGGGCTCTCGCGGCTTTTAACGCTTCACGAAGTCGTGGGGCTGTGGCCGCAGGATCACAGCCGGGATCGGGTCGTTACGGGGGAAGCACTTACGCCCCAGGTCGGGGGCGTGCCGATCGCGGACGGACCGGAATCACAGCCCCGGGCGGGCGTGGAGGGACCTCATTCCTCCCGTCAAGCTCGCGGGCCGGTGAACGAGACGCTTGCGGGTGGGAATCAGGTTTTGTTAACGATTAATCCATAGCGTTCCACGTCAAGAGCGACGGAGCGCCCGTCCACAGGCCGGTGGCGGGTGATCGGTGGGGACGTGTCTGCGCGCTGATGCGGCCGGCGGGGCTGGGGACCGACGATGCGGGTACTTTTGATCGAGGACGATAGCGCGACCGCGCAGAGCATCGAGTTGATGCTCAAGTCCGAGAACTTCAACACCTATACGACCGACCTGGGCGAAGAGGGGATCGACCTCGGGAAGCTCTACGATTACGACATCATCCTCCTCGATCTGAACCTGCCCGACATGTCGGGCTACGAGGTTCTGCGCAACCTGCGCGTGGCAAAGGTGAAGACGCCGATCCTGATCCTCTCCGGCATGGCCGGCATCGAGGACAAGGTGAAGGGTCTGGGCTTCGGGGCCGACGATTACCTCACCAAGCCGTTCCACAAGGACGAGTTGGTGGCCCGCATCCACGCCATCGTGCGCCGCTCGAAGGGCCATGCCCAGTCGGTGATCACCACCGCCGACCTGATCGTGAACCTCGACCAGAAGACCGTCGAGGTCGGCGGCGCCCGGGTGCACCTGACCGGCAAGGAGTACCAGATGCTGGAACTCCTCTCGCTGCGGAAGGGCACGACGCTCACCAAGGAGATGTTCCTCAACCATCTCTACGGCGGCATGGACGAGCCGGAACTGAAGATCATCGACGTGTTCATCTGCAAGCTGCGCAAGAAGCTCGCCAACGCCAGCCAGGGCAAGAACTACATCGAGACCGTCTGGGGCCGCGGCTACGTGCTGCGCGAGCCGATGGATGCCGAAGAGCGCATGGCGGTCTGATCCGCCACGGGTCATCCCCGTCTTGAAAAACCCCGTGCGGCTCGGCCGCGCGGGGTTTTCGCGTGTTTGGGACTTACCGGTTGAGCCCTACCGGACCCCGGTCCCGGAAAAGACCTGGGCGGCCGGTGCGACCACCACGTAACCGCCGCACGGGGCGGTCCGGGTGATCACGGCGCTCGCCACGCCCCAGACATAGGTCCCGCCGCGATCCTGCGCGACGACGGGACCGCCGGAATCGCCGAAGCAGATCCGGGCGCCGTTCGCCCGGGCGATGGTCAGGCCGGTGTTGCTCGCCGCCACCGGCGTCAGGCTGGCGGTGCGCAGGCGCCCGACGCCGCGCCCGGACAGGCCGGCACCCGCGATCCGCAGGCTCTTCGGGATACGGCGCGGATCGGCCGCGAGCGGCACCGGCCGCCGGTCCCGCACCGGCTCGGTCAGGCGCAGGACCGCGAGGTCGAGGGACAGGTCGGCAAGGCTCACGTCGGGGGCCGCGTTCGGCAGCATCTCGCCGGGATCGGGGCTGTAGCGGGCCGCGACCCGTGCGCCGTAGACCGGCCGCGCCGGCTCGGTGCCGCGGAAGAACACCACGAGCGCGCCGAGCGGATCGCCGTTCACGCAATGCGCTGCGGTGAGCACGAGGTCCGGCGCGATCAGGATGCCGGTGCAACGGGTGAGGTTCAGCGCCTCCTCGGGCTGGGTGATCGTCCCGATCGCGACGGTGGCCCGCGCCAGCGCATCCCGCCCCGCCGGCGCCCCACCGTCGATGGCGGCGGCCGGCCCGGCGAGGCCGAGCCCGATCGCGGAGGCGCCTAGAGCGGCCACAAGCCGCGTCCCGATGGTCCCGACACTGATCACGCGCAAACCCTGCTGCTCCGAGCCCCGCCATCAGAGATGCGGCACCAGGCACCCGGCGCAATCGGGCGAGAGGACGCGGCCCAGCTCAGCGCGCCACCGTCCAGGTGCTGGTGCCGTCCTTGTTGTCCTTCACCGACACACCCATGGCGGCGAGAGCGTCGCGGGCCCGGTCGGAGGCGGCCCAATCCTTCGCGGCCCGGGCGGCCCGGCGCTCGGCGATCAGCGCCTCGACGGCGGCGACATCGATCCCGGCGGCGGCGACCTGATCCTGCTCGCGGTCGCTGCGGGTGCGGGTGAGCAGGCCGAACAGGTTCGCGCCGGCCCGCAGCGAAGCCGCCTCGTCGGAACCACCGCCGGCAAGGCCGTGCAGCGCGTTGATCGCCGCGGGCGTGTTGAGGTCGTCGCAGAGCGCGTCGAGCACCGTATCCGGCACCGCCTCGGCGGCCGGCGTATCCCCGGCGGCGTTGTACCAGCGGTCGAGCACCCGGCTCGATTCCTCGAGTCCGCGTAGGGTCCAGTCGATCGGCTGCCGGTAATGCGTCTTGAGCATGGTCAGGCGCACGACCTCGCCGGGCCAATCCTTCAGCACGTCGCGGATGGTGATGAAGTTGCCGAGTGACTTCGACATCTTCTCCCCCTCCACCTGCAGGAAGCCGTTGTGCAGCCAGACATTGGCCATCACCGGCGTCCCGAAGCAGCAGCGCGATTGCGCCACCTCGTTCTCGTGGTGGGGGAAGATCAGGTCGATGCCGCCGGCATGGATGTCGAAGGTCTTGCCGAGGTGCTTGGCCGACATCGCGGAGCACTCGATGTGCCAGCCGGGCCGGCCGGGCTCGGCGATGCCGGCGGGCGAAGGCCAGGACGGCTCGCCCGGCTTCGACGGCTTCCACAGCACGAAATCGAGGGGCGAGCGCTTGTAGGGCGCGACCTCGACCCGGGCACCGGCCTCCATCTCATCGAGGGGACGCTTCGAGAGGCGGCCGTAATCGGGCATCGCCGGCACGTCGAACAGCACGTGCCCTTCGGCCACATAGGCGTGCCCCCCGGCGACCAGCGCGTCGATCATCGCGCGCATCTCGGCAATGTGATCGGTGGCCCGGGGCTCGATGAAGCGGGGCGGCTCGCCCGGCACATTCACGTCCTCGGGGCTCAGCACGCCGAGGTCACGCAGGTCCCGATGGAACTGCGCCAGCGTACCGTCGGTGAGTTCGCGGATCGTGATGCCGCGCTCGGCCGCGCGGGCATTGATCTTGTCGTCCACGTCGGTCACGTTGCGGGCGTAGGTGACGTGCGCCGGTCCGTAGAGATGGCGCAGCAGCCGGAACAGCAGATCGAAGACGATGATCGGGCGCGCGTTGCCGATATGGGCCGCGTCGTAGACGGTCGGGCCGCAGGCATACATCCGCACTTGGGCGGGATCGATCGGCGCGAACGCCTCCTTGGCACCGGTCAGCGTGTTGTAGAGCCGCAACATCGGCGCCATGAAACCCATCCCCTTCCGGCGCCGCGGCCGAAATCCGGCGCCGCACCGTCGCCGGAAAACCGGCCCTGCCCTCAACGACCTGCGGGCTCTGCGACACGAAGAGCGGCCGAACCATGGCGGCTCACGCCCTGCCGCAGCGGCCCGCTGTTGCACTGCGGCGACGGTGCCGCCCGCCCGATGGGGCTAACGCAAAAGCGTGAGGAATTCGAGATGGCCCTCGCGAGCGGCGGGTAAGCCTTCCTTAACCGCGCCGTCGGACCGTCCGGCCCAAGCTCCTCACACCTAAGATACTGCACACAAGGACCTTCGATGCGACGCACGGCCGCCGGTTACTTCGTCATCGCCGCTTGCCTGGCCACGGCTTGCCTCGCGCAAGGTGCGTTCGCCGGCAGCGACGGCGAGACGCCCGCGAAGGTGCCGGCCCATGTCGAGAAGACGTTCTTGATCCCGTCGAGCGACGGCTACGGCGTCGGCGACTGCCTGACGACCCCCGGCAGCGAATGCGGTCAGGTGGTCGCCAATGCCTGGTGCGAAGCGCAGGGCTACGCCGCCGCCAACACGTTCGGGATCGCCGCGGCCGACGAATATACCGGTGCCATCGAGCAGCCGATCGCGACCCCGACCGAGCGCCCGATCCGCATCACCTGCCGGGACTGACGCGCGCCGTCAGCCCTTCACGAAATCCGAGCATTTCGGCGCCGGCTCGGTGCCCCAGGGCGCCAGCGGCACCGCCGAGGTCGAGTTCTTCGGCGACCCTTGGATGACCTTATCCGAATAGACCATGTAGATCAGCGTGTTGCGCTGGGCGTCACAGCCGCGCACGATCTGCATCGACTTGAAGATCAGCGAACGCCGCTCGCTGAACACGACCTCGCCCTGGCCCAGCTTGCCTTTGAAGGCGATCGGGCCGGTCTGACGGCAGGCCAGCGAGATGTCGGAGACGTCCTCGGCCAAGCCGAGCGTCCCCTTGATGCCGCCCTTTTCCGGCTGCGTGTACCAACAGGCGACTCCCGATACGGCCGGGTCGTCGATGCCGTAGACCACCAGCTTGTCGTTGGGGGTCAGCGGCCGCCAGACCGTGGATTTGGAGAAGATCCGGTCCGGCTCCTGGGCCGAGGCCGGTCCGGCCGCGGAGAGGCCGAGGGCGACAAGCCCAACATAGGTGAGACTCCGAAACCACATCACGGGTCAATTCCCTGCCTGAGCGCGCCGCCCCGATGTAGGAGGGGTGTCGCCACCTTGCGAGGGGGCGTACACTCAAGCTGCTTCGGTCCCGAGGCCGGGGCAGAACAGCGCCCGACCAGGGTGGATTGCGGCATTTCCGATCAACGCGATGCAGCAGCCGATGCTTGACCGTCCGATCGTCCGTTCGCTCGGCCGCCTCATCTTGAGCGCGGCGTTGGCGTGCGGTCTGTCTCTCAGCCTCGACACCGCGCGGGCGCAGGATGCTCCGCCCAGCCCGCCGGTCGCCGGAGAGGCGAGGCCGGGCGTGCCGCAGCTTCCGTCGCCGCTCTGCCGGCGCTACCGGGCCGAACTCGCCTCCGTCCAGAACGGCGCCAGCACCACCCGGGCGCTCAACGACGAGATCGGGCGGCTGGAAGCGTATTTCCGCGGCCTCAACTGCGAGGGCGGCAAGTTCCTGTTCTTCGACACCCGCCCGCCCCAGTGCGGCGCCGTGGAGCAGCGCATCCGCGCCCTCAAGGCGACCTATGGCGGCGCGGTGTTCGACGACAGCGGCGCCCGCAAGCGCGAGTTGCAGGGGCTTGTCACCGCCAACTGCCCGGCCCGGGAAACCTACGCCGCCACCGGCGAGGCCTATGCCAAGGGCGGCCCGCAGATGGTCTGCGTCCGAACCTGCGACGGCGGCTTCTTCCCGATGCGCAACCTGCCCGAGGGGCGCGGCGGTGCCGACGAGATGTGCCAGGCGCTCTGCCCCGGCACCGAGGCCCAGGCCTATGCGATGCCCTATGGCGACGAGGCGTTGAAGCACGCCGCCTCGGTGAAGGGCAGCCGCGCCTATGTGAGCCTCGCCAACGCGTTCAAGTTCCGCAAGGAATTCGTCCCGAACTGCTCCTGCAAGCCGCAAAATCAGACCTGGGCGCAGTCCCTGGTGAAGGCCGAGAGCATGCTGGTGCGGCACAAGGGCGATATCTTCGTCACGCCGATGCAGGCCGAGGCCCTGTCGCGGCCGAAGGTGCGCCTGACCCTGGTCGGCCGGGCCGACCGGACCGCGGCCGAACTCGCTGCCGACGCCGCCGGACGCGCCGGGGTCGAGTTGAATGCCAGCGCGGCGGAGAAGGCCGGCGAGGCCAAGCTGGCGGGCACCAAGCCCGACCATGTCGCGGTGCGGATCATCGCCCCCGACATGATCGCGGTGCCCCAGCGGCTGACGCCCTGACGGAGTCTTGAGTGGCGGGCGCGGAACCATAGGCCGCGCACGGGGTTCGGGTCGGCTCGATCCGAAACGAGGCCCCGATGCGGCTGCTGCGACTGATCCTCCTCACCGGCACGGTGCTCCCGGGCCTGACCCTGGTGCAGCCCGCAGTCTCGTCTCCGGACCAGATGCTCCTGGCCCAGGGCGGCCCCGACGAGCGCGGCCCGCGCGGCGGCGGCGAGCCTCCGCATGGCGGCCCCCGCCCGGAACGGCCGCCGCAGGAGCGTCCCGGGCCGCCGCCCGGTCCACCGCCCGCCGCACGTGAACGGCCGGAGCCGCGCCCCGAGCGCGCCCCGCCGCCGCGGGAGCGTCCCGAACCGACGCGCGAGCGCCAACCCCAGGCCGAGCCGCCCCCGCGCGAGCGCGCTCCAGAGCGCCAGCCCGAGCCGCCGGCGGCCCGTCCGCCTGCGCAGGAGCGGCGGCCGGATCGCGGCCCGGACAGCCCGGAACGCCCCGGGGCGGAGCGTCCGGCGCCTGAGCAGCGGCGCGCACCCGATCGCCCCGCGCCGGAACGGCCCGGACCCGACAGGCAGCCGGCACAGCGGGATCTATCGCCTCCGCCGCCACCCCGGTCGACGCCGGAGCGTCCGCCGCAGCCGCAGCGTGCGCCGGATCAGGACCGCCGGTCTCCCGACCCGGAGCGGGCGGCGCCCAATGCCGCGCCGAACGCTCCGGCGCAGCGCCGGGACGCCGTTCCCGATCGCGAGGCCCCGGCGCAGCGCTCCGGCAGCCCGGGGGCACCGCCTCCAAACGCAGCTCCCGGCGTGCCGGGTCGGCCCGTACAGCGACCGGATGCCCAGCCGGGCGCTCAGCCTCAGCCGAATGCAGGCCCCGGCGCAGAGCCCGGTCGGCCCGTGCCGCCCAACATGGCCCCGGGCGTCCCCGGCCGACCCGTCCAACGCCTGGAGAACCAGCCCGGCGCCCAGCCGCAGCCGGGCGCGGAGCCCGGTCGCCCAGTGCCGCCGAACCTGGCGCCGGGGGTGCCCGGCCGCCCCGTCCAGCCACTCGCACCACCGCCCGGCGCCGATACCCCTCCCCCGCCGCCACGCGCACTGCCGGGTCAGCCGCCAGCCGGAGGGCCAGGCGCGCGCGGCGCGTTCAACACGCCGGGCCAGCCCGGCTACGTTCCGGGCGGTTTCCGCGCGGACGACGACGTGCGCGACTACGATCAGGTCCGCCGTGACCGGCGCGAATTCAGCGAGGGCGGCCGGACCTATTACCGGGAGCCCGGCCGCATCATCGTCCGGGACCGCGACGGCTATCTGATCCGCCACGACGAGAACGAGCGCTTCCGGGATCTCGACCCGCGCGGCTTCCGCTCCGAGCGGCGCGGCGCCGACTTCTACAGCTTCATCGACCGGCCGGGCGGCGAGCAGATCGTCACCGTCACGGACGACGACGGGCGGATGCTGCGCCGCTACCGCCGTTTTCGCGACGGCCGCGAGGTGGTGATCATCGACAACAGCACGGCCGGCCCGCCGCGCCCGATCTACGACGACGTGGTCGTGCTGCCGCCCCCCGACATCCGCATCCCCCGCGACCGCTACGTGGTGGAATACGAGCAGGCGGACGAGGGCGCGGTCTACGAGGCGCTGACGGCCCCGCCGGTGGTCGCCGTGGACCGCCGCTACACCCTGGACCAAGTCCGCTACAGCCCGGACCTGCGCGCCCGGATGCGCTCGGTCGACATCGACACGATCACCTTCGACACGGCCTCGTTCACGGTCACGCCGGACCAGGCGGCCCGGCTGTCGGTGATCGCCGCGGCGATCAACCGGGCGATCCGCGCCAACCCGCAGGAGGTTTTTCTGATCGAGGGCTACACCGACGCGGTCGGCTCCGACATCGACAACCTGTCCCTGTCGGACCGCCGGGCGCAGTCGGTGGCAACCGTGCTGACCCAGCAGTTCCAGGTCCCGCCGGAGAACCTGACCACCCAGGGCTACGGCGAGCAGTCCCTGAAGGTGAACACGCAGGGCGCCTCCCGGGAGAACCGCCGCGTCACGGTCCGGCGGATCACGCCGCTGCTGCAGCAGGGGACGGCGCCGACGGCACCGCCGCGGTGAGCGGCCCCGTCACGAAGTCAGGTTCCGCCACCGGCGCGGGGCGAGGCTGAGCAGGCCCAGCACGGCGAGCCCCGCGCCGATCCAGAGCGGGGCCGCCAGGCCATAACCTCGGTCGATTGCGAGGCCGCCGAGCCAGGCGCCCAAGGCGAGACCGGCGGTGATCACCGAAGTATGAAGACTGTTCACCAGCGGGCCGGGATGGGCGACCCGCATCACCCGGGCGACCATGGCCGGGTTGAGAGAAACGCCGGTCAGGCCGATCACCAGGAACGCGCCGACGCTGACGGCCGCGTCAGTCGGGAAGGCCGCGAAACTCGCCAGAGCCGCAGCGAGGATGATGAGGCCGATTGCCAGGACGGGGATTGTGAACCGATCCGCCAGCCGGCCGATCACGAGATTGCCGATCACCGTCGCGAGGCCGTAGGTGGCGAGCACGATCGGGATCAGCCGCGGCGCCAGTCCGGTGACTTCGGTGAGGATGGCGGTGACGTAGCTGAAGGCCGCGAAGGTCGCGCCGATGATCAGCCCGCTGGTTGCATAGGCGGCCCAGAGGCGGCCGTTGCGCAAGTCGGCCAGGCCGGACGCCAGGGTGACCTGCGTGCGGCAAGCGGGTCTCGGAATCGTCGGGCCGACGATGGCAATGCAAAGGGCCGTCAGCCCGACGACGAGCCAGAAGCTGGTGCGCCAGCCGAACAGGTCGTTGATCAGCGCGGCGGCGGGCACGCCGACGACCGGCGACACCATCAGCCCGGCCAGGACCAGGGAAGCGGCACGACCCCGCAGATCGGCCCGGACCGATTCGGCGCAGAGCGTCAGGCCGATCCCGAAACAGGCGGCGCTGGTGATACCTTGCAGGGTGCGGGCGAGCGCCATCACCGCGTAGCTCGGCGCCAGGGCGGCCAGCGTGCTGCCGATCAGGAACACGCCGAGCAGCCATAGCAGCGCGTCCTTGTTCGGCACCCCGAGCCGCAGCAGCAGGGCGATCACCAGCGGGCCGCCAAACGTCATGCCGAGGGCGAACAGCGCGATCAGGTTGCCGATCTCGCCGACCGAGACCGCGAAGGCCGAGGCCAGCGACGGCATCAACCCGGCGACCATGAACTCCGCCGTGGTGATCACGAAGATCGTCGCGCTCAGGAGATAGACCCAGGGCGGCACCGTGGCGGCGCCGGGCTCGACCGCGCCAGTAACGTCCCGTGATTCGACCGTTGTCTCCGCTGCCCGCATCGTCGGCCCCCATTTCTGTAAAATCGACTACAGAATGGGTAGGCGAGCTTGCTCCGGATGGTCAAGCCATTCTATAAATCCTGCTACAGAAAGGTGTGCGATGGCTTCCGCGCGAGGACGGCCCCGCGGCTTCGACCGCGATCAGGCCCTGGAACAGCTGATGCAGGTGTTCTGGGCCAAGGGTTACGAGGGTGCGCAGCTCAACGACCTGACCGCCGCGATCGGGGTGAATCCGCCGAGCTTCTACGCGGCCTTCGGCTCGAAGGAGGCGGCGTTCCGCGAGGCGATCGACCTGTACATCGCCACGGTCGGCTCGGCCCAGATGCGGGCGCTCGATGAGGCGGCGACCGTCCGGGACGGCCTTCGCGCGATGCTGGAGGGCAGCGTCGAGGTCGCGCTCTCGACGAAGCCCGGCGGCTGCCTGCTGATCCTCGGCGTGATCAATTGCCTGCCGGCGAACGAGGCGGTGCGCGAACATCTCATGCGCGCTCGACGCAGGACCGTCGAAGTCGTCTCGGACAGGCTCCGGCGCGGCGTCGCGGACGGGGAACTGGCCGCGGACACGGACATCCCCCGGCTCGCGGCGTTCTATCACGGCATCTTGCAGGCGATCTCGTTCCAGGCGCGGGACGGGGCGACGCGGGCAGACTTGCGCGCGCTGATCGACCCGGCTCTGCGCGCCCTCGATCCGGGCTGATCCGCCCGCATGGCGCGGACGCGCCGCCTGCGGTTGACGCCGGCCGCCACGCATCCCACCACCGATTGAGGCCTTTGATGGCGCATCATCGTTTTCCGAAAGCCGGCGACCACCTTTCGGGATGATGCTTTTGCAACGCGGGACGATGCATGGCGAGCGAAGGCAACGAGCGGCTGATCCGGTCGGGCACGCCGGTCTTCCGCCGCACGGCTCTGGCGCTCGCCGCCGCCGGGTTCTCGACCTTCGCGGTGCTCTACGCGGTGCAGCCGCTGCTGCCGATTTTTTCGGATGAGTTCGGCGTCTCGCCGGCCGAGAGCAGCCTCGCTCTATCGCTGCCCTGCGGGCTGCTGGCCGTGGCGCTGCTGGTGGTGAGCCCGCTCTCGGAGATCTGGGGCCGCAAGCCGGTGATGCTGGCCTCCCTGTTCGCCTCCGCTCTTCTGACCATCGTGGCAGCCCTGGTGCCGAGCTGGCACGGTTTTCTGGTCCTGCGGGCGCTGTCCGGGCTGACCGCGAGCGGCCTGCCGGCGGTGGCGATGGCCTATCTCGCGGAGGAGATGGACGCGCAGGCGATCGGCCTGTCGATGGGGCTGCTGGTCGGCGGCAACGCGCTGGGGGGCATGTCCGGCCGACTGATCAGCGGGGTGATGGCCGACCATGTGAACTGGCGGGTCGGGGTCGCCACGATCGGCGGCCTCGCGCTGGTCGCCGCGCTCGCGTTCTGGCGCTGGCTGCCGCCCGCGCGCAACTTCGTACCGCGCCGGATGGCTTGGCACGAGGTGCCGGGCAGCTTCGGCCATCATGTCCGCGATGCCGGCCTGCCCTGGCTGTTCGCCGAGGCGTTCCTGCTGATGGGCGGCTTCGTCTGCATCTACAACTATATCGGCTTCCGCCTGCTCGACCCGCCGTTCTCCCTGAGCCAGACGGTGATCGGCCTGATCTTTTCCGTCTACCTCGCCGGCATGGTGAGCAGCCCCGTGACCGGCGAGCTCGCGAGCCGCTTCGGCCGGCGGCGGGTGCTGTGGCTCGCCACCGGGCTCGGGCTCGTCGGCATCCTGATGACGGCAGCCGACAATATCGTGCTGATCGTCGCTGGGGTCGTGGTGGTGACCATCGGCTTCTTCGGGGCGCATTCGGTGGCGAGCAGCTGGGTCGGGCGGCGGGCCCTGCGCGACCGGGCGCAGGCCTCCTCGATCTACCTGTGCCTGTACTATCTCGGCTCCTCGGTGCTCGGCACCGCCGGCGGCTGGTTCTTCGCCCATTCCGGCTGGACCGGCGTGGTGCTGTTCGTGGGCGGCCTCTACGGTCTGGCCCTCGCCATCGCGATTCGGTTGTCGCGGCTGGCGCCGCTGACGGTTTGAGCCGCATCCCAAACAGCCGAGCGCGCGGTTTTTGACAGTCTTTGCCGAACTTTGCCATGTTGTCCCAAGGAGGGACCAGCATGGCGAGCATGAACATCTCATTGCCCGACCCCATGAAGGCCTGGGTCGAAGAACAGGCCGACACGGGCCGCTTCGCCAATGCGAGCGACTACGTGCGCGACCTGATCCGGCGCGACCAGGAACGCCTGGCCAAGATCGGCGAGCTGCAACGGCTGATCGATGATGGGTTGGCCAGCGGCATCAGCGGTCGGTCGGAGGACAAGATCCGCCAACTCGGACGGGAGCGATTGGCGGCCCTCCAGGCAAAATGAACTTTCGGACGTCCCAGCGGGCCGATGAGGACATCGCCGAGGCCTACGCAGCGGGCGCGCTGCGCTTCGGCATGGCCCAGGCCGAGCGCTACCAGGACGGCCTGTTCGACGCGTTCCGGATGCTCGCCGCGAATCCCCGTATGGCGCATGAGCGGCGGGAATTCGCGCCGCCGATGCGGCTCGATCCCTACAAGGCTCACATGATCGTCTACGTCGAGGGTGAGGCGGGCATCCTGGTCGTTCGCGTCCTGCATGGCCGGCAGGATTGGGACCGCGCCCTGTCGTGAAGGTCGACCGCACGTCCCGGCATGCCGGTGATTGCGGATCACCCCAGCCCGGCGCATCGTCCGCAACCGGATAGCCAGGACGATGCTCCTGAACCGGGGAAGGAACCCATGAGCGCACGCAACCATGCCGGCCACGTCGTCGATCAGTTCGGCGCCCAGGCCGCGGCCTACGTGACGAGCGCGGTCCATGCCGCCGGCGCCGATCTCGATCGGATCGGCGCACTGGTTCGCGAGCTGCCGGGGGCGCGGGTGCTCGATCTCGGCTGCGGCGGCGGCCATGTCGCCTTCGCGGCTGCCGCGGCCGGTGCCGCGGTGACGGCCTACGACCTGTCGGCCGAGATGCTGGCCGCGGTTACCGCCGAAGCCGGGCGGCGCGGCCTCGACCGGATCGAGACCCGCCAGGGCGCCGCCGAGACCCTGCCCTTCCCGGACGCCGCCTTCGATGCGGTGCTGACCCGCTACAGCGCCCACCATTGGCGCGACGTTCCGGCCGCCCTGGCGGAGGCGCGGCGGGTGCTGAAGCCGGAAGGCCTGCTGGTCGTCTGCGATGCCGTCGCCCCGGAAGAGCCGCTGCTCGACACGCATCTCCAGGCGGTGGAGCTGCTGCGCGACCCCTCGCATGTCCGCGACTACCGTGTGTCGGAATGGCGCCGGATGCTGGAGACGGCCGGCTTCGCCCCCGGCGAGGCGCTCGCGAGCCGGCCGCGCATGGAGTACGCGAGCTGGATCGCCCGGATGCGGACGCCGGAGGTCAACGCGGCGGCGATCCGCGCCCTCCAGGCCTCGGCGCCGGTCGAAGTCGCCGCGCATTTTGCCATCGAGGCCGACGGCAGCTTTTTGCTCGATTCCGTGCTGATCGAGGCGCGCCCGCGCTGAGACCCTGTTGGCCGTCGCTATCTCGGTCGAAAGACGATTATCCCAACCTCCCCCCTCATCCTGAGGTGGCGGCGCGCAGCGTCGCCCTCGAAGGAGCCCTCCAGAACCCGCGCGCTCCCTGGAGGGCTCCTTTAAGGCCCGCTGACGCGGGCACCCCAGGATGAGGGCAAGGGTCGGAAGGACGGACCAAGCAGGCGCTGAAGCGCCATCGCAGGCTTGGCCGTTGAACGGTCCGGGCCCCGCACCCATGTTCGAAGTCCGTGTCATCAGAGGAAGCCCGGCCCGCGTTGCGGAATCCCGGCTCTGCAAGCCCGCCTGATCGAGCTCGTCACCGTCGTCCTGCTGATCGCGCTGAACGGCGTCTTCGCTCTCTCGGAGCTGGCGGTGGTCTCATCGCGCAAGAGTCGCCTGCGTGCCTACGCGGAGGCGCGCCGCCCGGGCGCGAAGGCGGCCCTGGCGCTTGCCGAGGAGCCGGGCCGTTTCCTCTCCACGGTGCAGATCGGCATCACCCTGATCGGCATCCTGTCAGGCGTGGTCTCGGGCGCCGCGCTGGGCGACCGTCTGGCGCTGACGCTGATCGATCTCGGCCTGCCGAAGGGCTGGGCGGACACGCTGGGCTACACACTCGTGATCGGGGTGATCACCTACCTGTCGGTGATCATCGGCGAATTGGTCCCGAAGCACCTCGCCCTGCGCAACCCGGAGGGGATCGCCTGCGCGGTGGCGCCCGGCATGCGGCTCGTCGCCCGCGCCGCCCTGCCAGCGGTGTGGCTGCTCGACGCCTCGACCCGGGCGGTGTTCCGGCTGATCGGCCAGGAGACCGAGAGCGCCAGCGCGGTCACCGAGGAGGAGATCCGCAGCCTCGTGGCCGAGGCCGAGACGGCGGGCGTCATCGAGGGTGGCGAGCGCGCCATGATCTCCGGCGTGCTCCGGCTCGGTGACCGGCTGGTGCGCGGCGTCATGACCCCGCGCACCGAGGTCGTGTGGCTCGACCTGTCGGACGATCCCGAGACCATCCGGGAGCGGCTGCTCGCGAGCCCCCATGCCCGCCTGCCGGTGGCCGATGGCGGCCCGGACGCCATGATCGGCGTCGTGCAGGTGCGCGACCTGATCGGACCGCTGTCGCGCGGCGAACCCCTGGATCTGCGGGCGCATGTCCGCCGGGCTCCCGTGCTGCCCGATACCCTCGACGCCCTCGATGCCCTGGACGCCCTGCGCAAGGGGCCCGTGCCGATGGCGCTGGTGCATGATGAGTACGGCCATTTCGACGGGCTGGTGACTCCGGCCGACATCCTCGACGCGATCGCGGGTGCGTTCCATTCCGAGAGCCTCGAGCCGGACGCGGTGCGCCGTCCGGACGGCTCCTGGTTGATCGCCGGATCGATGCCCGCCGACGAGCTGGCCGACCAGCTCGGCCTGCGCCTGCCGCCGTCGCGCGACTACGCCACCGCCGCCGGGCTGGTCATCGCGACGCTTCAGCACCTGCCGGAGACCGGCGAGACCTGCGACATCGCCGGCTGGCGCTTCGAGGTGGTGGATCTCGACGGTCGGCGTATCGACAAGCTGCTGGTGACGCGGCTGGAGGAAGAGGAAGATGAAGATTAGGTTCCGTAATCTGCTCACTTTCAGAGGGGCTTAGCAGTCGGTCGAGTCAATCTTTGGGCCTAGCTTCGCGACAATTTAGCTAACTGTGAATGCCGATCCCCATCCAGGGAACTCATTGATCCATTTACTCTTTGAGATTGATGAAGGATCGGTGAGGTTTCAATGGATACCTATTGTGTAACTTTTCGAATCGCAGATCGTGCGGTCAACGGCAAATCCTATTCCGAACGACGCGACAAACTCGTAGAGAACGTAAGAAGCAAAGGCGGTGGGTATTGGGACGAGACCACGTCATTTTTCTTAGTCGAGTCAAATTTGAACACGCCAAGTTTCGCCGCTCAAGCGGCGGATGGCCTGAGCGAACAATATGATATGCTCTTCGTCTTTGACCCAAAAGACATGTCGGCATGTTATTTCGGGGCTGTCACCCATGTAGATGTATTGAGATCATTTTTCCCGAAAATTCAAAAGGTTAAATAACGATGTATTACAACGGCGTTCGCCGTCTGCATCAAAAAAAACAGCCAGTTGACCGGAAACAGGGCGGGTTCACTGGCAGAATTGTCAATTTAACATGCAAAAGAAATGTATAGCTAGTCGTTTTCTTCACAAGGCGCTTAATATGCCTTCCAGCAGTCGATAGCGAATACAAGCCTCAGCGGCGCTGAGTTCTCTCCTACGCCGCCTCGCCTGCAAGCCGCCGCGCCGCCCGGTCGCGGCCGATCAGCGGCAGGAGCCCGGCGAGATCCGGCCCGTGTTCCAGGCCGGTAAGGGCGAGGCGCAGCGGCATGAACAGGCCCCTCCCCTTGGCGCCGGTGCGGCTGCGGATCTCGGTGGTCCAGGCTTTCCAGGTCTCGGGGCCGAACGGCTCCGGCGGCAGCGTCTCGCGGGCCGCCGCGATCACGGCTTCCTCGGTGATCACCGGTTCGATCGGGCCGGCCACGACCTTCCACCAGTCGCGCGCCTCCGAGACGCGGCCGAGATTGGGCTGCACCGCCAGCCAGAACGCCTCGGCGGTCTCAGGCGGGATGCCGAGATCGGCCAAGCGCGGGGCGACCTCCGGGTACGGCATGGCGTGGACGAGCCGGGCGTTGAGCCCGTCGAGCTCCGTGGGGTCGAACCGGGCCGGCGCGCGTGAGATCTCGCCGAGATCGACCAGGCTCGCCAGGGTGTCGAGGTCGGGCACCGCCCGCACCGATTCGGCCGAGCCGGTGAGCACGGCGAGCGAGCGCACGGCGGCCGGCTCGTAGCCGGCCTCGCGCAGCCCGCGCAGCGACAGGTGGCCGAGGCGCTTCGACAGCCCCTCCCCGTCCGCGGTGGTGAGCAGGTTGTGGTGGCCGAAAACCGGGACAGTGGCGCCCAGAGCCTCGAAGATCTGCACCTGCACGCCGGTATTGGTGACGTGGTCCTCGCCGCGGATCACGTGGGTGATGCCGAGCTCGGCATCGTCCACCACGGAGGGCAGGGTGTAGAGATAGCTGCCGTCGGCGCGGATCAGCACCGGGTCGGACAGCGACGCGCAATCGACATGCGCCGGCCCGCGCACGAGGTCGTCCCACGCCACCGTCCGCGCCTCCAGCAGGAAGCGCCAATGCGGCCGGCGGCCCTCCGCTTCGAAAGCCGACTTCTCCTCCGCGGTGAGCTGCAACGCCGCCCGGTCGTAGATCGGCGGCTGGCCGCGGCCGAGCTGGCGCTTGCGCCGCCGCTCCAGCTCATCCTGGGTCTCGTAGCAGGGATAGAGCCGCCCGGCCGCGCGCAAGGTGTCGGCGGCAGCGTCGTGCTGGGCCTTGCGGTCGCTCTGGCGGGCGAACAGGTCCGGCTCGATTCCGAGCCAGGCGAGATCCTCCCGGATCGCCTCGGCGAAGGTTTCGGTCGAGCGCTCGGCGTCGGTGTCGTCGAGGCGCAGCAGGAACTGGCCGCCCGCCTTGCGCGCGAACAGCGCGTTGAGCAAAGCCGGGCGGGCGTTGCCGATATGCAGGTAGCCGGTGGGCGAGGGAGCGAAGCGGACGAGCGTCATGATCCGCTCTGTAGCCGATCTGCGGCGGGTTTTGCGCGTCCCTTCGCGCATGGGTGGCGCGTACCGCCGCCGCCCATGCGCCAGCCCGCTACCCAGCGCCGGCAAAACCCGTCAGAACGCCCCCCTTGGCGTGGGTCGGGATGCGCGGGATGGACGAGACGGCCGATATCGTGGTGGTCGGCGGCGGGATGGTCGGGCTGGCCTGCGCCATCGCGCTGAAGGATCGCGGCCTCGACGTGGTCCTGTGCGATCCCGGCGAGGCCCGGGCCCGGACCTCCTACGGCAATGCCGGCGTCGTCAGCCGCGGCTCGATCCTGCCGATGTCGAGCCCGGCCCTGTGGGGCAAGCTCCCGGCCTATCTGCGCAATGCCGACCGGGGCCTGCGCCTGCACTACACACACCTGCCGCGGATCCTGCCCTACACCGCGCATTTTCTGGCGAGCGCCCGGGCCTCGCGCTGGCGGCGGGCCGCCGCCGCGCTGCTGCCGCTGACCAGCGCCGCCTACCCGGCCCACGAACGCCTCGCCGCCCGGGCCGGCACCAGCGAGCGGCTGCAGCGGACCGGCTGGCTCAAGGCCTATCGCACCGACGCCGCCTTCAAGGCCGCCGCCCTGGAGCGGGAGATTCTTTCAGGGCACGGCGTGGCATTCGACATCCTCGACACGGCTGGGATCCGCGATATCGAGCCCGCCCTGGTCCGCGCCTACGCGCGGGCGATGCTGCTCACCGAGACCGGCTTGGTGCGCGAGCCCGGCCGCCTGATCGAGGCCTGCGAGGCCCTGTTCGCGGGCCTGGGCGGACGGCGTCTGCGCGGCAGCGTTGCACGGTTGGCGCCGGAGACCGATAGCTGGCGCATCGTCCACGAGGCCGGCGCGGTGCGGGCCAAGCAGGTGGTGCTGGCGGCAGGCGTGGCTTCGGGGGCGATCGCCAGGACCCTGGGCTACCGCTTCGCGGTGGCGGCCGAGCGCGGCTATCATCGGCACTACGCCCTGCACCCGGACAGCCCGCCCCTGACCCGGCCGGTTCTCGATACCGGCGCCGGCTCGATCCTGTCGCCAATGGGCGACCATCGGGTGCGGGTGCTCTCCGGCGTCGAGCTCAATGCCCGCCACGCCGCCCCGGACCATACCCAGATCGAGGCGGCGTCCCGCGAGGCGGCCGAGACCCTGCGGTTGGGCGGCCCCCTGGACAACGAGCCCTGGCTCGGCTCGCGCCCATCCACCCCCGACGGGATGCCGGTCATCGGCCCGGCGCCCCGGCACAAAGGCCTGCTCTTCGCCTTCGGCCACGGCCATATCGGCCTGTCCACCGGGCCGATCACCGGCGAGATCGTGGCCGACCTCGCCACCGGACAGAAACCGGCGGTCCCGGTGGCGGCCTTCGCCCCCGAGCGCCTGCTGGGCTGGCCGCGTCTGCTGTAGGCCTCAGCGCCAATCGTAGGGGTTGTAGGGCTCCAGCGCGGCCTGGATCCGTCTCAGGATCGCGGGCTGGCGCTGGAGATCGGCCTCGTGGGCGAGGGCCCGCAGGAAGGCCCGGGGGCTGTGTTCGAGGTCCCGTGCCAGGCCGTCATAGCGCTCGGCCGGCTCGACATGGGGCGGGTTGACGGTGACCAGGTAATCGAGGCCGCAGGTCGGCGGGTCGATCCCCAGTCGGTAGCAGATCTGCACCCGGGCGAAGGGCTCGCCGGGCCGGCGGACGACCCGGTAGCCGCCGCGCGTGAAAGCCCCCCCGGTGGCGCGCTCGGCATAGGCGAGCGTCCCGTCCACCGTGGCGAGGCTGTCGGTGTGCCGCGTGCGCACGAGGTCGATCGCGGCCCGCTCTGTGGGCAGGAACGGCTGTGCATGCGCCCCGGACGCGACCGAGGCGGCGAGCAAGGCGAGGGCGAGAGGTCTCACGGCTTCCTCATGCAGACGGCAACCGGTTTCGCATCCTTGGCGGCCTTGGCGGTCATGTCGAGGCATCCGACCGTGGCCACGCCTTCGGTGACGGTGACCGACGGCACCACCGCCATGCCCTGGCAATAGGCGCCGATCAGCTCCTCGTCGCGGTGGCAGGCCACGTCGAGCCGCACCAGCGTGTTCATCGCCGGCCCCGGAGGTCCGGCCGCACCGGCGGGGCCACGATCCCCGGAGGGACCGCGCTCGCCGGTGGCGCCGTTCAGGCCCGGCGGCCCCTGCAGGCCGGGCGGTCCCTGATCGCCCTTCGGACCCGGCGGACCGGCCGGCCCAGGCTTGGGCGCCTCGCAACCGGCGAGCGCAAGCGACGCGATCAGCCCTGAGACGATCGCGGCTGTCCTGGGGATTCGCATACATGTCTCCGGCCGGGATGCCGCCGACGAAGTGGCGCCGGGGGGGCCGAGCGTCAATGGCGGCCCATCGCCGATCCGGTGGGGTATCGGCCCCACAACACGACCTTCAGCGGAAGGATTGCTCGGTCGATCGCGATCCGCTCGATTGGATCGTCATTTTTGATCGTCCTACGAGCCGCGAGCCAGACTGATCGATCCATGTCGATCCGGGGCCATGCCCTCCATCAGCCTCAACAGTGCCGGAGATGACATTCATCTCGCGCCGTCTCTCCGTTCGCCCGCAGCGGAATACGGACGGGGCGGCTGCAGCGGCATTCGTCGTGCCGTGCCGGAAAGGGCCGGTCCTGATCGGGTGTTCAACGAGGGTCGGCCGTCCAGCGAGCAGCTGGGAGCGCGCCGCTGTCCCCTCAATCGTCGCGATAAACTTTCTCCCGGCGCTCGTGCCGTTCCTGGGCTTCGAGGGACAGGGTCGCGATCGGCCGGGCGTCGAGGCGGCGCAGCGAGATCGGCTCGCCGGTCTCCTCGCAGAAGCCGTAGGAGCCGTCCTCGAGGCGGGCGAGCGCCGCGTCGATCTTGCCGGTCAGCTTGCGCTGGCGATCGCGCGCCCGCAGCTCGATCGCCCGGTCGGTCTCCGAGGAGGCGCGGTCGGCGAGATCGGGATGGTTCTCGTTCTCGCTCTGCAGCGCGACCAGCGTGTCCTGCGCCTCGCGCAGGATGTCGCTCTTCCAGCTCAAGAGCTTGCGCCGGAAGTACTCGCGTTGCCGGTCGTTCATGAAGGGCTCGTCGTCGGACGGGACGTAGCCGTCCTCCAGCGTCACCTTCGCCATGCGTCACCCTCGCTGGATCGTAACCGCCCACCAGGGGATGGCCGGTGCGCGGCGATAACGTGAGGTGCCGTATAGTCGAGGTGCTTAATCGCGACAACGCGCAGCGTTGCAGGGCTTGGATGTTGTCTCCAATGCGTCCGCGCGTGCGACAAACAAGCCACGGTCTAGGGGTTATTCAGTCGCGTGCGTACGCAACCGTACGATTGCGGCAGCGATTTCGTCGGTCAAGGCCCGGGCGAGCGGCAGCCGGTAATGGGTCTGGTCGAAGAACAGGTCTGGATTGTCCGCTTCCGGACGCCCGGCGCGTCCGTCGATGACCGTATTCAGCGGGTGAACGGCAAGCGCGGAGCGCACCTGCGCCCGGCAGGCGGCCTCGGCTGCGTCCCGGGGGCTGCCGGCCGGCGGCTCGGCGCGGGCATAGACCGGCGGGAAGACCAGCACCACAGCGGTCTCGGCCGGGACCCGCGCCAGCTCGGCGCGCAGCCGGTCGACGACCGGGAACGGGCCACCGTGATGCGGCTCGGCCTCGGGTCCGACGGGCCGTTCGAGCGCCGCCTTCTTGGCCGGGTCGCGGCCGAAGCCCTGGCCCAGATAGTTCGACTCGTAATCCCACCAACCGTCGGCTGCTGCCTGCTTGCGGCGCGGGTTCAGGAGCCAGCCGAGGCGGTTGATCGTCTCCTGCGCGGCGGTGAAGCGCAGCAGGCCCTGGAGATAGTCGGGCCAATCGCCGAGCAGCCAGTACGGAAAGCCGTGCTCGCTCGGGAAGGTCGGATCGTCGGAGCACCAGAACGCGTCGGCCGAGAGCACGATCGCGTCGGGTCGGGCGTGGTGCTTCAGATACCAGCCGAGCAGGGCGAACTGCTCGGCCGGGCCGGTGGCCGGCACAGAAAGCTGCACGAACGGGATGCCGGTGAGACGGGTCAGCGCCGCCGGCTCGATCAGCTGGATGTGGGAATTGCCGATCACCGCGCCGGAATAGGCCGGGTCGCGGCCGCGCAGAGCCGAGGCGGTGCGCGGCCCCTGCGGGCGGACGGCGCCGCGGGACAGCAGGGTCGAGCGGCCGGTGTCGTAGGGATCGACCACGACCGCGAGGGCGAGATAGGCCACGAACAACCCGGCCATCGCCAGCAACAGGGTGCGGGTGAACCCGCGCCAGGCCCGATCCTGTGGGGGTTGAACGCGCGCCATCCTCAAAACTGGAAGTAGATGAACTCGTAATTCGCATCGTCCCCGATCTTGAGGAGGACGACGACGAACAGGAGCGCGAAGCCGAAGGCGAGGACGCGCTTAGGCGGCAGGCGATGGACCGCCGCCCAGGCGGTCGGACCCACTATGGCGACCAGGGCCGCCACCGCGATGGTGCGCCATTTGAAGCCGGAACCGTGGGGCGCGAGGCCGAACAGGCCTTTGAAGATCAGCAGCGCCGCCTCGAAGCTGGTGGCCCGGAACAGCACCCAGGTCAGGATCACGAACAGGCTGGTGAGCAGCCAGCCGAGGGGCGTCGGAACCGTGATCCGCGCCCGCCGCGCCAGCAACCCGGCGCCGAGGCCGAGCCCGTGCAGGGCGCCCCAGGCGAGAAACGTCAGCCCCGCCCCGTGCCAGAGGCCGCCGAGCGTCATGGTGGCGGCGAGCGCTCCGACCTGCCGCTTCAGGCCGCGCCGGTTCCCGCCCATCGGGATGTAGAGGTAGTCGCGCAGGAACCGCGACAAGGTCATGTGCCAGCGCCGCCAGAAGTCGCGCAGCGAGGTGGCGCGATAGGGCGCGTCGAAATTCTGCGGCAGGACCAGCCCGAACAGCAGCGCGATGCCGAGCGCCATATCGGTATAGCCGGAGAAGTCGAAATAGATCTGGAAGGTGAAGCCCAGCGTCGCCTGCCACGCCTCCGCGACGGTGATCACCTTGCCGGCGGCCGCCGCCTGGAACACCGGGTTCACGTAAGCCGCGAGCGGATCGCCCAAAAACACCTTCTTGGCGAGGCCGACCGTGAGCAGCATCAGCCCGCGGGCGAAGCGCTCCGCAGCGTCGGGCCGCGCGTAAGGTCGCTCGTCGAACTGGTGCATGATCTCGCTCCAGCGCACGAGCGGGCCGGCGAGAACCTGCGGGAAGAACGCGATGTAGAGGGCGTATTTGGTCAGCCCGAAGGCCGGCGCCCGGCCGGCCCGCAGGTCGGCGAGATACATGATGTGGTGGAAGGTGAAGAACGAGATGCCGAGCGGCAGGGCGAGCCCGAGCCGCGGTGCCTCCAGGCCCGGGATCAGGTTGGCGAGGTCGGCGAAGAAGTCGAGGTACTTGAACACGCCGAGCAGGGCGAGGTTGGCGGCGATCGCCGCCGGGATCAGCCACCGCCCCGGCCATCGGCGATAGAGGCGGGCGACGCACCAATTTGCGAGGATCGAGCCGGCGAGCAGCGGCACGAACCGGACATCCCACCAGCCGTAGAACACGAAGGACAGGACGACGAGCAGCGGCAGCCGCCAGGCCGGCGCCGCGCGCGCCACCAGCGCGTGCAGGATGAGCGCGGCCGGCAGGAAGGCGAGGAGGAAGACGAAGGAGTTGAACAGCATCGGGCGGGGCGGCGCGCAGGGGAAGGATGGGCCGCCGGTCTCTCCGGGCGCGAGGCGCCCGCCTTGTCGGGGATCGCGGCGGGCCCGTCAATCGCGAGGTTCTGGGCCGTCGGTGCGGATCGGGGCAGGCACCGCATGGGCTCGCTCGTGAAACGAAATCCAGAACGTCAGACCAGAGCCGTCGCGACACGGTCCGGATTGCCCATCGTTTCCCAAGGTTCTAACATATCAACATTGCCGTCGCTCAAGAGGGCCGGCCATGACCGTCACGACTCTGTCCAGTCGAGCGTTCCAGCAAAACGCCAACCAAGCGCAAAAGGCCGCCGAGAAGGGCCCCGTCTTCATCACGCGGCGTGGCGAGCCGGTGCAGGTACTCTTGAGCATCGAGGAGTATCGGCGTCTCACGGGCCAGCGCCGCAGCCTCGTCGAAGCGCTATCGAAGCCCGGGCTTTCGGAGATCGCGCTGGAAACCCCCAAAGCCAGCGACCTGCCGCGGCCGGCGGATCTGTCGTGACGTTCCTACTGGACACGAACGTCGTGTCCGAACTCCGCAAGGTCGGTGACGGCCGGGCGGATCCCAACGTGGTGCGCTGGCTTTCCGCCGAGGATGCGGATCGCTTCTACCTGTCGGCGATCACGGTGATGGAGCTGGACCTCGGCATCCGCTTGGCGGAGCGTCGCGATCCGACCCAGGGCGCGCATCTGCGTGCATGGATGGATGAACAGGTCATGCCGGAATTCTCCGAACGGATCCTGCCCATCGACACGGCAGTGGCCCTGCGCTGCGCGGGCCTGCACGTCCCGAACCCACGACCCGAACGGGATTCGCTGATCGCCGCGACGGCTCTGGTGCACGCGATGACGGTGGTCACCCGCAACGTCGCGGATTTCGCGCCGACGGGGGTGCGGATCCTCGATCCCTGGACCACTCGCCCGCCGGTCTCGGGCACCTAACCGACGCTCAAGCCGCCCGCCGTCCCGCCTCGATGGTCAGGCCGAGCCCCACCGACCCGAACGTGTCGCCCTCCACCACCCGGGCCGCCGGCAGCGCGGCGGTGAGCGCGGCGCGTAGGTGCGGCAAGCCCGTTGAGCCGCCGGTGAGGAACAGCGCGTCGATCCGCTCCGGCCCGAGCTCGGCCTGGGCGAGGCAGCGGGCGATCCGGGCGGCAACCGCCCGGGCGAGGTCGCCGGTCTGCGCCGAGAGCGTGTCGCGGCTCACCTCGGCCGCGAGGCCCGGCTCGATCAGGCCGAGATCGAGATCGGTCGTGCCGGCCTCGGAGGCGGCGATCTTGGCGCCCTCGACGGCGCCGGCCAGGGCGTGGCCGCGCTCACCCTCGACCGCCGCGCGCAGGCGCTCGACCAGGTCGGGCTTGGCGCAGTCGCGGATCACCTCGTCGATCTCGCGCAGGGTCTTCGCATTGTAGAGGCGGTTGATCGCCGACCAGGTGGCGAGGTCGTGGTAATAGGCATTCGGCACCGCGAGGTCGCCGCGCCGCATCGGGCTGCCGAGGCCGAGCAGGGGCATCACGGTGCCGAGGCTCAGCTGCCGGTCGAAATCGGTGCCGCCGATGCGCACGCCGTCATTGGCCAGGATGTCGCCGGCCCGGTCCGGTCGGCCCCGCCGCTCGGGCGACAGGCGCACGATCGAAAAGTCCGAGGTGCCGCCGCCGATATCGGCGATCAGCGCGATCTCCTCCGACCGGACCTGGCGCTCGTAGTCGAGGGCGGCGGCGATCGGCTCGTACTGGAACGAGACCGCGCGGAAGCCGACGTCCCGGGCGATGTCGCGCAGCGTGTCCTCCGCCCGCCGGTCGGCCTCCGCATCGCCATCGACGAAATGCACCGGCCGGCCGTGGACCACGGTGTCGAGGGATTGCCCGCAGGCAGCCTCGGCCCGTGCCTTCACCGCCGAGAGATAGCGGGCGATGATATCGCGCAGGCGCAGGCGCTCCCGGCCGACCGGGGTCGCCTCGTCCATCAGGGGCGTGCCGAGCACGGATTTCAGGCCGCGCATCAGCCGGCCGGCATGGCCGTCGACATAGGCCGCGGTGGCGGCCCGGCCGATCAGCGGCGCCTCGCCGGGCTCGAAGAAGATCGCGCTGGGGATGGTCCGGTGCGCGCCTTCGAGCGGCAGCAGGGCCGGTCCCGCCGCCGCGAGATGCCCCAGGGTGGTGTTCGACGTGCCGAAATCGAGGCCGCAGGCCGCCATCGTGGTGGGGATCCGGTTTGTTTCGAGGGAGGGCGGCCCGTACAGGGCGGCGGCGTCCGGGTCCAGCGCGGCCGCGGCATTGCAGCCGCGCAGGAAGCGTGGACAGCGCATCCGGAGCACGCACGGATCCGGTTTCGGCGTGGTATGGAGCGATCATGCGTTCCGATATCGATCTCGGCCTGACCGGCGGGCAGCCGGCGCTCCTCGACCTGACCGAACTGCTGGCCACCCGGCTCCTGGTCCAGGGCAATTCGGGCTCCGGCAAGTCGCACCTGCTCCGGCGCCTGCTGGAGCAGAGCGCCGGGCTCGTGCAGCAGGCAGTGATCGACCCGGAAGGTGATTTCGCCAGCCTCGCCGACCGCTACGGCCACGTGGTCGTGGAGGCCGACGGCGACGATGTCGCTCTCCAGCGCATCGCCGCAAGGGTGCGCACGCACCGGGTCTCGGTGGTGCTGTCGCTGGAGAATCTCGACGCCGAGGGGCAGATGCGCGCCGCCGCCGCTTTCCTCGGCGGCCTGTTCGACGCCGACCGAGACCATTGGTACCCGATGCTGGTGGCGGTGGACGAGGCACAGCTCTTCGCACCCGCGGCGGCCGGAGAAGTTTCGGACGAGGCAAGGCGCCTTTCGCTGGGCGCCATGACCAACCTGATGTGCCGCGGCCGCAAGCGCGGGCTGGCCGGCGTGATCGCGACGCAGCGCCTCGCGAAGCTCGCCAAGAACGTCGCGGCCGAGGCCTCGAATTTCTTGATGGGCCGGACCTTCCTCGACATCGACATGGCCCGCGCCGCCGATCTTCTGGGATTGGAGCGCCGCCAGGCCGAGACATTTCGCGACCTGCCGCGGGGCCATTTCGTGGCCCTCGGGCCGGCTTTGTCCCGGCGCCCGCTCACCATCGCGGTGGGGCCGACCCTGACGGTGAGCCGTTCCTCATCACCGGTGCTGGTTCCCCTCCCCGATCCGACCGAGGATGCCCGGGCGCTGATCCTCACGGCGAGCCCGGCCGACAGCCTGGCGCCGCCGATGCCGCGCCCGAAGCCGCGCCCGGTGGCGGCCCCGGACGTGCTCGTCCAGCTCGCCAGCTACCGCCCCCCGGCCCCGCCGGAGGAGCCCGAAGAGGAGCCGATGGATCCGGAGGCGCGCGAGGCCGCGCTGGCCGAGGTTCTGGCCTCAGTCCTGGCCGATGCCGACGCCGCCGCCTGCACCCCCGCGACGCTCTACCAGGATTTCACCGTCCGTTGCCGCATCCGGCGCCTGCGCGGCGACACGATGGGCCTGCCGGAATTCAAGCGCCGCCTCGCGGTGGCCCGGGCCGAGGCCGGCGGCGCGGTTGCCGACAATTCTACCTGGGAGCGGGCCCAGGAGATCGCGACCGGCCTGCCGGACGACCTCGCCGGCCTGTTCCTGGTGGTCGCCCGCGCGGCGATCGAGGGCGCCCCCTGTCCCACCGACGCGATGCTGGCGGACGCCTACGGCACCAGCTCGGGCGGCCGAGCCCGACGGATGCTGGCGTATCTCGAGGAGCGCGGCGCGATCGTCACCCGTAAGGACCTGCGCGGCGCACCGATCATCGCGGTGCCCGATCTCGGGGTCGAGACCGGCCCGGGCGAGCCGCAGATGCTGCCGACCGGGCCGAAGCGGCGGGCGGGGTAGCGGCCGTAAAGCGATCCGTCATTGCGAGCGGAGCGAAGCAACCCAGTGTGGCGCGCGATCCCAGGAGGCGGCGTTTCCCTAGGTTGCTTCGCTCTGCTCGCAATGACGGTGGTGCAGCTATGCGCTGCGCCGGCCTTCGAGCTTGGCGAGTTCCACCGCGGCACGCAGCTCGATCTCGCCCATAAGCGTATCCAGCCGCGGATCTCCCGATGACGCCGCGCGCTCGGCCAACCGTCCGGCGATGGCGCGCAGATCCTGCGGGGCGACGCGGCCGCCGAGCATTGCGGCCTTGAGGCGATCGAGGCCGTCGAGCAAGTCGTGGCCGCGCTTGGCCGTGCGGCGGCGGCGCTCCTGCGGGGTCTCGGCCTCGCCCTGAAGGAGCAGCACCGCGTCGAGCCCGGCCAGGGTCGCCGCCGCAGCCGGCGCACCGGTGCCGGAGGCGGAGGCCGGCGCCGCATCGAGGCTGAAGCCGCGACCGCCCTCGGCCCGGCCCTTGGCCGCGACGCCGCCGGCATTCTGGATCGGCTGGCGAGTCTCGACGCGCATGATGCTGTTCGTGTCGCTCCGGGCGCCCCTGCGCTGCTCGGACACTCGCGCCGGCAGGGTTAAGCACCGGTAAACAGGCCGGCAGAAGCTGCCGGGTCGGCAGGTTCGGTGCCGGTCGATCGTAATCGGCGGCCGCATACCGGCCGTAGAATGATATTTTTCCTCAGAGACTTAACCAAAAAATCCGGCTGGCACGGGGCTGGCAGGAGGGAGGCAGGTCCGTTCACCCTCGAAAAAACCCGGCATGCGCCCGAGCCACCCCTTCAGTCTCATCGGATCGGCCCTCGCCGCCCTCGTCGCAGGTGCGCTGCTGCTGACGATGGCTTCCGGCCCGGCGCTCGCCCTGTCGCGGGTGAAGGACCTCGCCTCGATCGAGGGCGTCCGCCAGAACCAGCTCGTGGGCTACGGCATCGTGGTCGGCCTCAACGGCACCGGCGACACGCTCAACAACATCCCGTTCACCAAGCAGTCGCTGCAGGCGATGCTGGAGCGGCTCGGGGTCAACACGCGGGGCGCCACGATGCGCACCCAGAACCTCGCCGCCGTGATGGTGACGGCGAGCCTCCCGCCGTTCGCCGCGCAGGGCACCCGCATCGACGTGACCGTCTCGTCGCTCGGCGACGCGAAATCCCTCCAGGGCGGCACGCTGCTGGTGACGCCGCTGCTCGGCGCCGACGGCGAGGTCTACGCCCTGGCGCAGGGCTCGGTAGCGATCGCCGGGTTCTCCGCCGAGGGCGATGCCGCCAAGATCACCCGGGGCGTGCCGACCAACGGGCGCATCTCCAACGGCGCCAATATCGAGCGCGAGATCGCGTTCAAGCTGAACGATGCCCGCGCCCTGCGCCTGTCCCTGCGCAACCCCGATTTCACCACCTCGAAGCGGATCGCCGCGGCGATCAACGACTTCATGGGCGCCGATACCGCCGAGCCGACCGACCCGGCCACCGTCACGATCCAGATCCCGGCCAAGTACAACGGCAACATGATCCGCCTGATCACCGAGGTGGAGCAGCTGAAGGTCGAGCCCGACCAGACCGCCCGGGTGGTGGTCGACGAGCGCTCCGGCATCATCGTGATGGGCCGCGACGTGCGCGTCTCGACGGTGGCGATCGCGCAGGGCAACCTCACGGTCACGATCAGCGAGCAGCCGCAGGTGAGCCAGCCGGCACCCCTGTCGAACGGCCGGACCACCGTGGTGCCGCGCACCAGCCTGAAGGTCGATACCGGGGACGGCAACAAGCTGGCCCTGGTCAAGGAGGGCGTGAGCCTGCGCGAGTTGGTCGACGGGCTCAACGCCCTCGGGGTCGGCCCCCGCGACCTGATCTCGATCCTCCAGGCGATCAAGACCGCCGGAGCGCTCCAGGCCGATATCGAGCTGATGTGATTGTCGCGTGCATCGTCCCGAAAGGTGGTTGCCGGCTTTCGGAAAAAGACGATGCCCCAGGAAGGGATTGGAGGGCCAAATCATGCTGCCACTCGCCAACTTCGCGGCCACCGCCGCCGCCGGCGTCGGGAAATCCATCGCCACCAGCGTATCCGACGGCATCCTCAAGACCGGCAGCACCGCCAAGGCGCACAAGACCGCCACCGAGTTCGAGTCGATGTTCCTGGAGAACAGCCTCGACCGGATGGTGCAGTCGGACGGGACCGAAGGCCCGCTCGGCGAGAACGGCACCGGCGGCGGCGTCTACCGCTCGATGCTGACCAAGGAATATGCGGGACAGATCGTGAAGAGCGGCGGTGTCGGCATCGCCGATTCGGTGTTCCGTGAGATCATGAAGATGCAGGGCGCGGCGAGCGATGGAGCGACCAATGCAAAGGGCTGAGCCGTTGCGCGTCGCCGACCGGATCACCGCCGAGGCGCTGGTCGGGGGCGTGCTGGCCAACATGGCCGCGCTGGAATCCGTCCTGGCCGAGGAAGCCGCCCATGTCCGGGCCGGGCGCCTGCGTGAGGGTCTGGCGGCGGCCGAGCCCAAGGCCGCCCTGGCGGCCGCCTACATGCAGGGGCTCGAAGTCGCCAAGGCGAATGCCGTGGCGCTCAAGCGCTTCAATCCCGACGGCGTCGAGACCCTGCGGGCCGCCCATCGCCGCTTCACCGCCGCCGTGGAGGCGAACCAGTCGGTGCTCGACAGCGCGAAATCCGTCTCCGAGGGGCTGATCAAGTCGCTGGCGGAGGAGATCGCCCGGGCGCAGATGCCGTCGGGCTATGGAAGGCAGGCCCCGGCCCCCTCTCCGTACGGACGCGGCGCGCGCAGCGGGCCGCTGGTGCTGTCGCGGAACCTGTAGGGTTCAGCGTCGGCAACGATCGCGGGTAGAGATACGCCAACCCACCTCCCTCATCCTGAAGTGCCCGCGTCAGCGGGCCTCGAAGGAGCCCTCCAGCCGGCCGCGCGATCCCCGGAGGGCTCCTTCGAGGCCTCCGCTTGGCTCCGTCACCTCAGGATGAGGGCGAGGGTTGGAGAGACGCATGCTCGAGTTAGTCTCTCCCGTGACACTCAATCAAGGCCGCCGCGCTGGCGCTGGCCGTTGCCGATCCGCACGAAGGTCCGCACTTCGCCGAGATCGGTATCGGCGCGGTTGTCGATTGCCAGGCGGCCGGCGATGACGGGTGGGCTCGAAGCGCCGGCACCGTGACCGGGCCGCAGGTCGGAGCCCGCGATCACCCGGCCCGAGACGCGGATGCAGCTCGCGCCGCCGGGCATCCGCACGAAACCCGGCCCTTTCGCCGGGCACGGTATCGCCGCCGCTGCGGTTGGGGCCTTTTCGAGATCCCGGGCCTCGGCAGGGCCGATGAGAGCGAGCGCTGCCGAGAGAACCAGGGCACTCGAATGCAGCCGGGCCATCTCAGGCGGCCCGGCGCGCGAGAGCCCGATACAGCAGATCGATGTAGCGCTCGACCTCGCCGATGAAGCCGTCGAGGTCGGGCTCCAAGAAGCGGAGACGCGCAAGGTCGCGCAACAGGATATCGAGGGCGACGGCGCGGTCGTCGGGCCGGCCATAACCGTCGAGATAGGTGTCGATCGCCTGCTCGGCCAACACGATGGCGCCGATCTGCGCCGTGGAGCCGAGGCGGCGGACCGCGCGGACGGGTTCGGACAGCGCCATGCGGACCTCTCCTCGATCGGGCGGTCGCAGCGACCGCGATCCGCGCTTCACTGCGGGAAAGCGGCGAGACTATGGTGGCGCAGCCGAATACCGGCGTCAGCTGATGTAATTGACCAGCGAGAGCTTCGAGAGCGAGGCGGTGACCGAGTAGCTGGCCTGCAGTCGGTTCTGGACATCGAGCAGCTTGGCGACGACTTCTTCCGTCGGGGCCTGCTCGATCCCGTCGAGGGTGTTCTGGACCGTCGTCTGGGTGGCGGCGTTGGTCGTCTTGGCGTTCGACAGCCGCGTCGAGGCGATGCTGAGCTGCGTGACGGTGTCCTGGACGCTGGGGTTGGTCTGGTCGGAGGACGACAGCAGCGTCCCGGCCTTGTTGACCACCGTCTGGTAGGTGGCGCTGGTGTTGGCGTCGCTCGTCGTCGGCAGCGCGAAGGCCATGGTCGCCAGGCCGGCGAGCACGTTCCGGACGGTCGGGTCGTTGGCGCGTGCGCCGGTGCCGACCTTGCCGGTCGCGCTGACCTGGACCGACTGCGTGTCGAGGGCTGAGGTGGGCTGCGGCGGGTTCGTCGACGTGTCGTAGCTGTTCTCGCCCTGGTACCAGAGCACCGTGTTGGTCGCAGTGGCGGGGGTGTAGCTGATCGGGTTCTTGCTCGCATCGTAGACGATGCGCTGCTGGGGCATGATCCCAGTCCCGGACGGGCCGCCCTTCGCCGAGCCGGTGAAGAAGTCCTGCGTCACTGCCGCGGTGGCGTTCACCGCCAGGGTGCCGGTGGCCGCACCCTTGAGGGCGTTGGTCAGCGTGGCAGACAGGTTCTTCATCGTGTCGTTGACGCTCGCCCCGATGGCGAAGCTTGTGGTCGAGCTGGAATCCGCGCTGGCGGCCGCGGTCAGCGTCACGGTCGTGGAGGTGCCATCCGGCATCTTCAGCGCGAAGCTGACGCTGTCGCCGGCGGTGGGCTGAGCCGACAGGCTCAGGTTCAGCGAGGCCGGGCCGGTTCCCGTGATCGAGGCGTTGAGCGCCGTTCCGGTCGTGGTCGGGGTGCCGGTCAGGGTGAAGCCGAACGTGCCGCGCGTCGCGGCGTTCCCTTCCTCGGTCACCTGGACGGAGGTGGCGCTCGGCGAGGTCTGCGTCAGCCGGCCGTTGCCGCCCGAGCCCAGCTCCGCGGTGACGCGCTCGTTGATCAGCGCGGTGAGGCCCGCGAGCTTGTTGCCCTGGCTGTCGGTGGTGCCGTTGAGGATCGTATCGGCGTCGAGCACCGGCTGGGTCGTGGTATCGCGGCCGCCGAACAGGTAGCTGCCCGCCGCCGACTGGTTGAGGGTGTCGAGCGCCGTCTGCAGGTTGGCAAGCGCGATCGAGCGCCCCGCGGTGGTGTTGGCCGCCACGCTCTGCAGGCCGTTGTTCAGGGCCGTACGGGCGTCGGTGCCCAGCTTTGCGACCTGGGTCAGGCTGGTGACCGCCAGGTTCGTCCGGGTCTGGGCAGCGGTGATGCCCGCGCCGTAGCCGTTGAGCGCGCTCAGGGTCGCCTGGGCGCCGAGCGCCGTCGAGCGCCCGGTGCCGAGCCCGCCATAGGTCTGGGAGACCTTGCCGCTGGAGAGCTGGTTCGACAGGTCGTTCAGCTGGTTCTTCAGCGTCAGGAGCTGCGAGGTGTTCCGGTTGGCGACGTAGGAGCCGGCCGCGAAGGGTGAGATCGTCGTCATGGTCAGATCTGCAGCAGCTGGTTGAGCATGTCGCGCGCGGCGGTGAGCACCCGGGCATTGGCGCCGTAGGCGGTCTGCAACGCGATCAGGTTCGACATCTCCTGGTCGATATTGACCCCCGCGCCCGCGGAGAACCGGCTCTGCGCGGTCGAGAGCGCGGTCTGCTGGGTGTCGTTGAGCGCGGCCGCGTTCGAGGCGGCGGAGCCCTGCGAGGCGATCACGTCCTGGGCGAAGCCGACGACGCTCGCCCGGTAGGGCGCCGAGACGCCGCCGATGCCGCTCGACGACGAGAACGTCTGCTGGGCCGAGGTCAGGGCAGTGAAGATCGCCTGCGCGCGGCCCCCCGAGGCGCTCGTATCCGTGGCGCTCGATGCGGTGAGCGCCGAGGTGTTGCCGGAGATCGCCGGATTGACCGAAATCCGCTGCGCGAAGCCGGTGAGCTGCGAGCCGCTGTCGAACGAGCCGGTGAACAGCTGCGGGGTTGGCGGCGGCGCCGCGGACACGTCGGTGAACAGGGCGAGCTGCGGGTAGCCCGTGGTCAGATCGCTCGGCGAGGTTGGCAGCGTGACGCTGGCGGTCGCGGCGCTCGCTACCTTGCCGCCCGCCGTGAGCGTGAGCGTCGCATTCGCCGCCGTCGCAGGGCCGTTCGTGACGCCGAGCGCAGGGAGCTTGTAGGGGGCGGATGCGGGATCACTGTTGAACGTGTTCAGCGCGGCCTGGATCTGCGTGAAGTAGGTGGTCGGACCGCCGCTGGCGTTGAACGTCAGCGTCAGGCCGCTGGCATCCGTCGTCTGTCCGGCGGAAATGATCGTGCCGTTACTCTGGGTCGTCGACGCTACCAGCGTCACATTCCGCACCGTGTTCGTGCTGTCGGTCACCTGGAAGGTCACCGAATTGCCGGGTTGCATCTTCGGCAGGGTGATCGTGGTGTCGCTGGCCGTGACACCGGAGGTGGTCGTGGTGTTGAGCGTGCCGCCGACGCTGGTGTTGGTCAGGGCGCTGGCGAGCCCCCCGGCGAGGTCGTCGAGCTGGCGCTGGGCCTGCGGCAGGGTCTGGTCGCGCAGCTCGATCCCGGCGGCGAGGCTCCCCGACCGGATGGCGCCGGGCGCCCCGAGATCGATCTTGCCGCCGCCCGGCAGCGTCGCCGTGATCGTGCCGACCGTCCGTTTCGTCGGGTCCGTCGAGTAGCTCGAATTCGCGCTCAGCGACCCGTGCCCGTCGAAACTCAGCGTTGCCGCGTTGCCGCGATCGACCAGGGTCACGCCGGACTGGGTCAGCACCGAGACGGTGCCGTCGCGCTGCGCGACGGTCTGGACGTCCATGTAGCTCGAGAGCGTGTTGATCACCTGATCGCGCTGGTCCTGGAGATCGGCCAGGGACGAGGCGTCGGTGGTGTTCTGGATCTTGGCGTTGAGCTTCGCGACGTTGGACAGCAGGGTGCTGGCCGATTGCGTGTCGGTACCAAGCTGCGCCTCGACGCCGGTGCGCAGGTTCTGCACCGAGGCGGCGGCGCCGTTGATCTGGCTGGCCAGCGCCGAGGCGTTGCTCAGCACGGTGGTGCGGGCGGCCGCCGAGGTCGGGTTGGCGGCGAGCTCCTGGAGCGATTCGGTGAAGGTGTTGAGCGTGCCGTCCATCGACGCCGCGCTGCCGGGTGTCCCGTAGAGCGAGTCGAGCTGGGACGCGATGCCGGCCTTCGTGCTGGTGTAGGCCGCCCCCGAGGTCTCGAGCCGCAGCTGCTTGAGCGCGGCGGCATCGAAGCTGCGGGTGATCGTCCCGGTGGCGACTCCGGAATTGTTGGTTCCGGTGGCGACCGTCGAGAGCGTCCGCTTGACGTAGCCCGCCGTGCCGGAATTGGCGACATTCTGCGAGACGAGGTTGATCGCCGCCTGCGTGGCCGCAAGCCCGGCGGTCGCGGTGGAAAGCGCGTTCAGCGACATCTCACGGCCTCCGCGGTTCGGATCGCGCCCTCACTCAGCGGATCACGTTGAGCAGGTCAGACATCATCGTCTGGGCCGTCGACATGACCCGCGTGTTCGCAGAGTAGGCCTGCTGGGTTACGATCATCTTAGAGAACTCGCTCGCAATGTCGGTATTCGACTGTTCATTGCTCGCGCCCGTGATCGTGCTCCCGTTCAGCCCGACGAGGGCCGGACCGGAATCGGCGGTCTGGAGGTAATTGCCGTTCGAATCGGCCTTCAGCCCGTCGGGATTGGCGAACTGGGCGATCCCCACGGTGGCGAGCCCCAGCACCGAACCGTTCGAGAACGTGCCGTTGATCTTGCCGTCCTCGCCGATGGCGACGCTGGTCAGCGTGCCGGCGCTGTTGCCGTTCTGGCTCAGCGTGTTGGTGGTCACGGCACCCGACGTGTCGGCGTACTGCGTCAGGCCGGCCGTGCCGACATTCATGGTCATGCCCGAGAAGGTGTAGTCGCCGACCTTCACGTCGCCGAGCGAGACCGGGCTCGTCGTCGGCGCGGTCAGCTTGCCGGTGGAGTCGAAGGTGAACGCCGTCCCGACATTCTGCCAGTCCGTCGCGTTCGCCGAGGCCGAGGGATTGGAAGCGTAGTACAGGTTCCAGACCGCCGCCTTCTGTGTCGGGGTCGTGGCGGCATCCTGCACCTTCGCCCAGCGCGTGCTCAGGGTGACCGGCGCGCCGGTCTGCGTGTAGGCGGTGATCGACGGGCCCGCGATGCTGTTGTTCACGAAGGTTCCGGCGCTCGCCGAGGGCACCGTGGGCCCGGGTACCGTGGCTCCCGACAGGACGACCGCTGATGGCAGCTGATTGTACACGTCGGAGCCCGACGTGGCGGACGCCGTGGTGGCCGGCGTCGCCGGAAGGTTGGCCGCGTAGGTCAGCGACGTCGTCGGCTGGGCCGGGAGCGACGTGTTGCCGATCTTGAGCAGCCCGGTGCTGGTCGCCTGGCCGGTGACCGGGTCGAGATTCGTGCCGGTCAGGTAGCCGCCGGCGCCGTTGACCAGGTAGCCGTCCTTGTCCTGAGAGAAATCGCCCCGGCGCGTGTAGACGTTGGTGCCGCTGAAGGTGGCGGCGCCGTTCGAATCGCCGGTCTTGCGGACCACCGTGAAGAAGCCGTTGCCGTTGATCGCCATGTTGGTCGGGACGCTCGAGGCCACGACGTTGCCGGCGATCGTGTTGGTCAGCTGCGACTGGGCGAGCACGGAGCCCGCGACCTCGCGCTTCGGCGTGGTCTCGGACATCATGTCGACGAAGCTGGTGTCGATCCGCTTGAAGCCGGTCGTCTGCGAGTTCGCGATGTTCCCGGAGATGTTGCTGATGGCGTAGGACTGCGCCTGCAGTCCGGAGACCGAGGTCTGCAGGGCGGTGAAAAGATCCATGGCATGCGATCCCGATACGCGCCGCACTGGCCGGCAGGATCAAGCGACCGCAACCGCCGTGCCAGAGCTAAGTCTTTGTCGGATCAGACATTGGCCGCAGCATGCTCGGCAGCACTGACCGGCCTGAGATGCCGACCCGGCAGTTTCTGCCGGACCGGAAACCACGCCGATGTGATCGGGTGAGGCCTGCGCGTTTACGGGGTGTTATCCGGCTCGCGCGAGGATCGCAGGCGGGCTAAGCTGGGCGGGGCGCGTCCTGCCCGAACACGCCGACGCGGAACGGATTGCGGATCTCGAGGTCATGCGGGCGAAACGGACGAGCCTCGTCCACATCATTTACTTCTCGCGCCTCAATCTGTCGTCGGACCCTGCGAAGCGGTCGGAGCAGATCACCGAGATCGGCCGAGTCGCGCAGAAGAAGAATGAGTTCTCTGTGATCACGAGCTTCCTGATCATCGAGGGCAACTTCGCCTGCCAGGTGATCGAGGGCGAGCGCTCGTCGGTGCACGAGACCTTCGACCGGGTCAGCGCCGACCAGCGCCACCGCGACGTCCAGATCAACGAGTGGCGGGAGATCGCCAAGCGCGAATTCGTCCACTCCTTCAAGAGCGCCCAGCGCACCGCGGCGAATGACGGCCTGTTCGCCAAGGCCAACCTGCTGCCGATGCTCCAGCGCGGCACCCCGAAGGCGACCGCGATCCACGGCCTCTGCGTGGCGCTCCAGAACGACGCGATGTCCCGTCAGGGCATCGATCACCTCTTCATCTGAGCGCAGCGATGCCCGAGAGCGATACGCCCCCGATCCTCATCGTCGACGACCAGGAGAAGCTCCTGCGTCTCGAGGTGATGCTGATGACCCGGATCGGCTTCCCCGATGTCGAGGGGGTCACCACGGCCGCCGAGGCGCTGGAGCGGCTGCGCACCCGCCGCTACGCCCTGGTGATCTCCGACCTGACCATGGAGCCGATGGATGGGCTGAGCCTGCTGCGCGAGATCCGCGGCGACGACGCGTTGATGAACACGCCCTTCATGCTCACCGAATCGTCCTTCGACTTCGAGGATATCAACCTCGCCCACCAGGCCGGGGCGGACGCCTTCATCCTCAAGCCGTTCGACATGGCGGTGCTGAAGAGCAAGCTGAAGCAGGTGCTCAACCGCAAGCCGCGCAAGCGCGACGCCCCGATCGCGACGGAATCGACGCTGACGGTGGATTTCCCGATGCTGGGGAAGTTTTGAGGTAGGCTCTCTCGCCTCGGCGGCCTCTCCAACCCAGATTCCCTCATCCTGAGGTGCTGCGCAGCAGCCTCGAAGGAGGCCTCCACGGATCGCGCGGCTGGCTGGAGGGCTCCCTTCGAGGCGCCCGCTTCGCGGCCGCGCCTCTCAGGATGAGGGGAATTGGTGGGAGAGCCTGTCGCGCCCGCCCCCCAAAAAACTCAAGCCGCTCGCTTCTGATAATCCTTCACGTCGGTGAAGCGCACTGCCGGGTAGCGCTCCTCCTCGTAGCGGAGCGAGAACGCCGTGGTCGCCATGAAGACCGGAGCCCCGTCGAGGTCTTTGGCCATGGCCGAGCCGTGGCTGTCCACGAACTTGTCGAGCTCGATCTCCGAATCCGACTCGATCCACCGGCACACCGAGAACCGCGAGGTCTCGTAATCCACCGGCAGGCCGTACTCGGCCTGGAGACGTTCCTTCAGCACGTCGAGCTGGAGCGCGCCGACCACGCCGACGATTGCCTGGCTGCCGTCCTGCGGCACGAACACCTGGACGACGCCCTCCTCGCCCATCTGCTGGAGCGCCTCGCGCAGCTTCTTGGCCTTCATGGCGTCGGTGAGCTTGATCCGCCGGAGGATTTCCGGGGCGAAGCTCGGCACGCCGCGGAATACGATGTCCTCGCCTTCCGTGAGCGTGTCGCCGATCCGCAGGGTGCCGTGGTTCGGGATGCCGACCACGTCGCCGGCGAAGGCTTCGTCCGCGATGGCGCGGTCCTGCGCGAAGAAGAATTGCGGCGCCGAGAGCGAGATCGGCTTGCCGGTGCGCACCAGCCGGGCCTTCATGCCCCGGCTGAGCTTGCCCGAGCAGACCCGCATGAACGCGATCCGGTCCCGGTGGTTCGGGTCCATGTTCGCCTGGATCTTGAACACGAAGCCGGTCATGCGCGGCTCGGTCGGCTCGACCAGGCGCTTGTCAGCATCCTGGCCGCGGGGCGGCGGTGCCACCTTGGCGAGACCGTCGATCAGGTCGCGCACGCCGAAATTGCGCAGCGCCGATCCGAAGAACACCGGCGTCAGGTGGCCCTCTCGGAACGCGTCGAGGTCGAACGGCTTCAGGCCGCCCTCGGCCAGCTCCACCTCCTCGCGCCACGCATCGGCTGCACCGTTCTCGGTGAGCAGCTGGTCGAACAGCGGGTCCTGGGGGCCGGACACCGTGACCATGCCGGCATCCTCGGCAGCGTCGAGCCGGCGCACGCGATTGGCGCCGAGCTCGTAGGTCCCGGAGAAGTTGCGGCCGGTGCCGATCGGCCAGGTGACCGGGGCGACGTCGAGGGCCAGCGTCTTCTCGATCTCGTCCAGAAGCTCGAACGGGTCGCGGGCCTCGCGGTCGAGCTTGTTGACGAAGGTGACGATCGGGATGTCGCGCAGCCGGCAGACCTCGAACAGCTTTCGCGTGCGCGCCTCGATGCCTTTCGCGGCGTCGATCACCATGACGGCCGAATCGACCGCGGTCAGCGTCCGGTAGGTGTCCTCGGAGAAGTCTTCGTGGCCCGGCGTGTCGAGCAGGTTGAAGACGCAGTCGCCGTACTCGAAGGTCATCACCGAGGTGACCACCGAGATGCCGCGCTCCTTCTCGATCCCCATCCAGTCGGACCGGGTCGAGACCCGGTTGCGCTTGGCCTTGACCTCGCCGGCGAGCTGGATCGCGCCGCCGAACAGCAGCAGCTTCTCGGTCAGCGTGGTCTTGCCCGCATCCGGGTGCGAGATGATCGCGAAGGTGCGCCGCCGCGCAACCGGGTCGGCCGGCCTCGCTTCGGTCTTGGTCTGCATCAGCATGGAGCGAACGCTCTGGGTCGGCAAAACGTGAGGGGCGTCGCCCGGCGCGCAGTCTCGGGTGACGGTCTCGGGATCGTGTAGCGGCAAGCCCGGGTATTGGCAAAGAACCCGCGGAGTGGGCCGACCTCGGGCTGATCCAAAGTCCCGGTTTCAAAAGGTCGTTCGACCTTTTGCGGGTGCAGGGCAGAGCCCTGCAAGCTTCCGGGCTCTGCCCCAGAACCCCGCCAAAGGGCTGAGCCCTTTGGAAACCCAATCTCACGCCGCCTCGGCTGCCAGCGCCCGCAGGTCGGCGATCAGGGCGTCCACGCGCGCGGTCTCGGCGTCCCAGGCGAACATGAATCGTGCCCCGCCGCCGATGAAGGTGTAGAAGCGCCAGCCGCGCGCGCGCAGCCGCTCCATGGCCGCGGCCGGCATCGCCAGGAAGACCGCGTTGGCCTCCACGGGGAAGAGCGCGCGAATTCCCGGCAGGCCGGCGACGGCATCGGCGAAGCGCCGGGCGCAGGCATTGCCGTGGGCGCCGTTCCGCAGCCAGGCGCCGCTCTCCAGCATGCCGACCCAGGGGGCGGCCAGGAAGCGCATCTTCGAGGCGAGCTGCCCGGCCTGCTTGCACCGGAAGCCGAAATCCTCGGCGAGCTTCGGATCGAAGAACACCACCGCCTCGCCGGCATGCATGCCGTTCTTGGTGCCACCGAAGCACAGCACGTCGACCCCCGCCCGCCAGGTCATGTCGGCGGGGCTGCAGCCGAGGCTGGCGCAGGCGTTAGCGAAGCGCGAGCCGTCCATGTGCAGCGCGAGGCCGAGTTCGCGGCAGGTCGCCGAGAGCGCCCACAGCTCGGCCAGCGTGTAGACCTGCCCGGTCTCGGTCGGCTGCGTGATCGTGACCACCCGCGGCCGCGGGAAATGGATGTCGCTGCGGTTGGTGGCGAGCCCGCGGATCGCCTCCGCGGTGAGCTTTCCGCCTTCGGTACGGACCGTGAGCAGCTTGGAGCCGTTGGAAAAAAATTCCGGCGCGCCGCACTCGTCGGTCTCGACATGGGCCGAATCGGCGCAGATCACGCTGTGATAGGATTGACACAGCGAAGCCAGCGCGAGCGCGTTCGCCGCCGTGCCGTTGAACGCGAAGAACACCTCGCACACGGTCTCGAAGACTCCGCGAAAGGCATCTGCGGCCCGGGCCGTCCAAGCATCCTCGCCGTAGGCCGGCGCGTGGCCGCGGTTGGCCGCCTCCATGGCCGCCCAGGCCTCCGGGCAGATGCCGGAGTAGTTGTCGCTGGCGAATTGCTGCGAGTCGTCGTTCGTCATCCGCGTAGCCTAGATCCGCGTCCGAGCGCGTTGCAATCGGGCTCAGCGGCAAATCGAGCCCGAGCAGGGCTGCTGCGCGTCGAACCGGTATCCGAAAGAGCGCCGTGGATGCCGATACGGCCGCTGCGAAGATCGATGCCGCGAAGATGTTGGAACTGGTTCGCGCTTGGTGTAGAAGCCGCGCCAAGGCGTGGGCTCCACGCCGATTCGGAAACCGACGTTCCCGTCCCTCCCGGGTTCACCCGGGCGAGGGACGTTGCCGGTTTCCAGATCGGCGGCGGGCTGCGCAAGCCCCAAATCCAGGTCCAGAGGATCAAGTCCGTTGCAGGTACTCGTTCGCGATAACAACGTCGATCAGGCGCTCCGCGTCCTCAAGAAGAAGATGCAGCGTGAGGGCATCTTCCGCGAGATGAAGCAGCGCAAGGCGTATGAGAAGCCGTCCGTGCGCAAGGCGCGCGAGAAGGCGGAAGCCGTCCGCCGCGCCCGCAAGCAGGCGCGCAAGACCGCCATCCGCGAGGGCCTGATCGCCGCTCCGAAGCCGAAGCCCCGTTTCCCGGCTGGCAGCCGCCGTCCCGGCTTCCCGTCGCCGTCCGCCGCCGGCCCGCAGGCTGGCAACGCCGCCGGCCAGGTCTCGGTGAACCCGACGCCCGTCGCTTAAGACGTTCTCTTCGAACGGCAGAGGCCCGGACCGCGCGAGCGGCCGGGCTTTTTGCGTTTGATCATCACTTGGATCGTGAGGGTTATGGGCGCGGCCGTAGCTGCTGTTAGCCCATGAGCCGCCCTTGGTTCCCGTTCGGTCGTTCAGCGCACAGCGCCGTCATCGCGAGCGCAGCGAAGCAACCTAGTGCGGCGCGCGCTTCCCGAACGTGGCGTTTCCCTGGGTTGCTTCGCTGTGATCGCAATGACGGGGGAGGAAGCTGCAACCGCCTCGCCCGAAACCAACCGGGCGGCTGAGTAGGATGACGGATCGGGCGTTTGAGCGTCTGCGATCAGCCCCGACACGCGGCCCCCTCCCCCGCTACGGAGGAGGAGAACCGCGCGTCCCCCCCTATTCAGGCCGCCTTGGCCGCCATCGTGGCGTGCTCGGCCTGGACCAGCACGTCCAGCGCCCGCCAGGGCTTCTGCATGTAGACCGTCTGGTCGGGCAGGCGTTCGTCGCGGCTGGCCCCGGAGGTGACGACCACGCGCACGTCCGGCCAGCGGCGCTCGACCGCCTGAGCGAGCGACACGCCGTCCATGGCGCCGGGCAGGCGGATATCGGCGAACAGCAGGGCCACGGTGACGTCGGACCGCTCCAGCACCGAGAGCGCGGCCTCGGCGCTCTCACAGGCGATGACGCCCAAATCGCTCTCTTCCAGCACCGCGGTCGCGAGGTGGCGCACCGCCGCATCGTCCTCCACGACAAGCGCCACGGGGGCGGAACACTCGGGCTGTGCGCGATCCATGAAAATCTCCTGCTCTCGGTTGCTTGAAACCCCTTTTCGGGTCGCAGCCTCATTGATGGACCGCTGATTCCCCGATTCGGCCATGCTGGCCTGCCAGGAGCCGGCTCACAAGTGTCCTCGTGATTGAGCCGCCCCTGCCCGATCCGCGGTCAAGCGGCGCCATTTTTGCGCGGTACGCCCGAAAATGGCGCAGCTGGGTCGCGGTTAAGAACCTGTTCACCCGTGTGGACCGACTGTTAATCTCATTCGCGGGCGCCCGTTCCGTTCCGGAATGGCCTTCAGCGGACCACAGAAGGATCGACGTCCGACATGTGCCGTTTCCTCGCCTATAGCGGAGAGCCGGTCTTTCTTTCGGACCTGGTCTGCGCGCCGACGCATTCGCTGGTGCATCAGTCGCTGCACGCCGACGAGGGGAAGACCGAGACCAACGGGGACGGCTTCGGCATCGGCTGGTACGGCGAGCGCCCGGAGCCGGGCGTCTATCGCGACATCTCCCCGGCCTGGTCGGACGAGAACCTCACCAACCTGTGCGGCCAGGTTCGCGCAAGGACTTTCTTCGCCCATGTGCGCGCCTCCACCGGCACCGCCACGGCCCGGGCGAATTGCCACCCGTTCGTCTACGGGCGGCACCTGTTCATGCATAACGGCCAGATCGGCGGCTACCACCGGATCAAGCGGCGGCTCGAGGCCCTGATTCCGGACACGTTCTACGATCAGCGGCGCGGCAGCACCGATTCGGAAGCCATCTTCCTGCTGGCCCTGGCCAACGGGCTCGAGCAGGATCCGGTCGGCGCGATGGCCCGCACCCTGGAGACGATCCGCGGCCTGATGAAGGAGGCCGGCGTCTCCGAGCCGTTGCGCTTCACCGCTCTGCTCACCGACGGCGAGACCCTGACCGCTTATCGCTGGGCCTGCGACGGCCGGCCGCCGAGCCTGTACTTTCGCGATGGCCCGGGCGGGATCGTCGTCGTGTCCGAGCCGATCGACGGCTGCCGCGAGGGCTGGCAGGTCGTCCCGAAGGGCGGCACCCTCCGGGCCCGGCACGGCCACGCCACCATCTTGACCGGACCCGAGGCCGCCCGCTCTCGCGCCGCCTGAACCGGCTTCGGCGGCGAACGCTCTGATCCCACCTCAGCCATGCCCGGGGCGGGATTGTCGATCCGTGCCACGTTGCCACATGTCGGGCCACGGCCGAGCATGCGGCCGGGCGGGAATTGACCGATGTATCCGGATACCGAGCTTCACATTGCCGGACGCTGGCGCGCGGGCGCCGACCGGGAGACCCTGGGCGTCCTGAATCCCGCCACGGGCGAGACGATCGGCCAATGCGCCGTCGCCACCACGGCAGATCTCGACGAGGCTCTGGCTGCGGCCGCCCGCGCCTTCCCGATCTGGCGAAAGGTGTCGCCGTTCGAGCGCGGCAAGCTGATGCGCAAGGCTGCCGACCTGCTGCGTGCCCGCGTCGACGAGATCGCCCGCATCATGACCCAGGAGCAGGGTAAGCCCCTGGCCGAGTCGCGCGTCGAGACGCTCGCCGCCGCCGACATCATCGACTGGTTCGCCGAGGAGGGGAAGCGCGCCTACGGCCGCGTCATCCCGGCCCGCGCCGACGGCGTGCTGCAGGCGGTTCTGCGCGAGCCGGTCGGCCCCGTGGCCTGCTTCACCCCCTGGAACTTCCCGATCAACCAGGCCGTCCGCAAGATCTCGGCGGCGCTCTGCACCGGCTGTACGGTGATCCTGAAGGGTCCGGAGGATACCCCGGCGAGCTGCGCCGCCCTGGTCCGCGCCTTCCTGGATGCCGGCATCCCAGGCGATGCCCTGTCGCTGGTCTACGGCGACCCGGCGACGATCTCGGCCTACCTGATCCCGCACCCGGTGATCCGCAAGATCTCGTTCACCGGCTCGACGGTGGTCGGCAAGAAGCTCGCGGCGCTGGCCGGCGAGCACATGAAGCGGGCGACCATGGAGCTCGGCGGCCACGCCCCGGTGATCGTGTTCGGCGATGCCGACGTGGAGAAGGCCGTGTCGGTCCTCGCCCCGTCGAAGTTCCGCAATGCCGGCCAGGTCTGCGTGTCGCCGACCCGGTTCCTCGTCCACGATTCGGTGTTCGACCGGTTCGTCGAAGGCTTCACCAGCTACGCCAAGAGCGCGAAGGTCGGCGACGGCCTGGATCCCGACACCAAGATGGGCCCGGTGATCCACGGACGCCGCCTGGAGGCGATCGAGGCGCTGACCGCCGACGCCGAATCGGCCGGAGCGTCCCTGCGGGCCGGCGGCAAGCGCATCGGCAACCGCGGCAACTTCTTCGAGCCGACGGTCTTCACCGAGGTGCCGCTGACTGCCCGGATCATGAACGAGGAGCCGTTCGGCCCGGTGGCGATGATCAACCGGTTCTCGGAGGACGAGGAGGCGCTCACCGAGGCCAACCGCCTGCCCTACGGGCTCGCGGCCTACGCCTATACCCGCTCGGCCGAGCGGGCCGCGCGGGTGTCGAACACGGTGGAGAGCGGGATGATCTCGATCAACCACCACGGCCTCGCCGTGCCGGAGACGCCCTTCGGCGGCGTCAAGGAATCCGGCTACGGCAGCGAGGGCGGCTCGGAAGCGCTCGACGCCTACCTCGTGACCAAGTTCGTCACCCAGGCGAATTTTTAGAGCTTGAACCGGCGCGTTGCCGACAGCGACGCGCCGGCCTTCTCGAAGTTCGTTCGCTCTCGCGAGCTTGGTTACATGCCGGTGAAGCTCGGGCTCGTCCCAATCTCCACCTCATCCTGAGGTGCCCGGCGATCGAAGATCGCTGGGCCTCGAAGGAGACCTCCAGGGATCGCACGGCCAACTGGAGGGCTCCTTCGAGGCTCGCTTCGCTTACACCTCGGGATGAGGACGAGGGTGGGCCATGCGAGCCAGACAACCTCTCAGTAATGCGGCGGCGGCGGTTCCGGCCCACGGGGTGCAGACCGCGCTGCCGCTTCCTCAACCTGATCCCGCAGCGCATCGACCTGGCGGACCAGCCGGTCGATCACCCGCCACTGCTCCGTCACGGTGCGGTTCAGGTCTTCGATGACCGAGTCCTGCTCGGTGAGGCGCATCTCCAGGCGATCGATGCGGGTGGGCTCGTCCATGGCCGGTCTCCAGTCCGGCCCGCGATAGCGCATCCGCGCCGGATTTCCGACTGCGCCGCCTCAGGCGGCATATGCGGCCACCGCGACTCGGTCGCGCCCCTGGTGCTTGGCGGCGTAGAGCGCGGCGTCGGCCCGGCGCATCAGCGCCTCGAAGTCGGACCCATCCCGGGCCTGCGCAATCCCGATGCTGACGCTGACCCGCAGGGTCGGCAGTTCCGGCACCGAAAGGCCGGAGAAAGTCCGGCGCAGTTCCTCGGCCCGCGCCAGGGCCTCGGCGGGGGAGACGTCGGGCAGCAGGCAGGCGAATTCCTCGCCGCCAAGCCGGCCGAGCATCGCCTCACCCGGCAGCAGGGAGCCGGCCATGACGCAAAAACCCATCAGCACCGCGTCGCCGACCGCGTGGCCGTGGACGTCGTTGACGGCCTTGAACCGGTCGAGATCGAACAGCAGCAGGGCCGCATGCTGGTTCGTGGCGAGGGCCGCCTCCGCGGCACTCGCGAAGGCCCGCCGATTGGGGATTCCGGTGAGCGGATCCGTCGACGCCGCAGCGCGCTGCTCGCGCTCGGCCCGCTCCTTGACCAGGGCCATGAAGGTGAAGGCCGAGGCGATCGAGAACATCAACGTGACGAAGCACAGGATCGCCACCCAGGGCGACGTCAGCGGGTTCAGCCCGGGTCGCGGCGGCGCCAGCAGCGTCGAGGGGATCCGCACGATGTAGAAGAGGGCGTGCAGCCCCAGCAGGGTGGCGGCCGCGCCCCGCGAGGCGAGGCGCTCCCGGTGACCGCGCCAGAATTCGGCAGCCGCATCGCCGCAATACACGGTCGCGGCGGCCGACGCGTAGATGATCCGCGCCTCGATCGATTCATAGAAGGCCGGCACGAAGCAGAGGACGCACCAGATCAGCGCGCCGGCCAGAGCCAAGCCGGCCCGGGTCGGCCGCCCCTCGAACGAGCGCACGCCGCTCCAGATCAGCCCGTAGGCGGCGAGCACCACCGCATTGGCCACACCGATCGACAGCAGGTCCGGGATCTGACCGCGCAGGGCGAGGCCAGTGGAGCCGAACGCGCCCACGATATGCGCAGCGCCCCAGATCGCCAGGGCTCGCGAGGACGGCGCTTGGCGCCACGACAGCAGGAACAGCGTGCCGACCAGCAGCGTCGTCACGGAACTGACGATCAGCAGGGTAGTGGGATCGAGATGCACGGCTTTCTATCAGTCTCCGAGCGAGACGATAGCATGGGATGATCCGGTATTCTCCACCGCGCGAGGCATGTGAGCGCGCTTTTAGAAGCAGAGCGATGAAAATGGCGCGCTCACGTTGGTAACGTCAGTTCATTATGGTCGCAGGCGCGCCCGCACGGCCTGTTCATGCGGCCTCACCTGCCTTGGCGGCATGGATCACCGGCACCGCCGGCGCCCCTTCCCACTCGGTGTTGGCGGGGATCGACTCGCCCTTCATCACGATGGTCAGCGGGCGCAGCCGCGCGTAGTCGCCGACCTTGGTGTCGTACAGGACCGTCGCGAAGGCGCCGACCGAGACGCCGCGGCCGACCACGACGCGGCCGATCTTCATGATCCGGTCCTCGTACAGGTGGGTCTGCAGCGCCGAGACGCGGTTGATCGTGGCGTAGTCGCCGATCGACACGCAGTCGAACTCGGTGATGTCGGTGGTGAGCATGCACACGCCCTGGCCGACCTTCACGCCGAACAGGCGTAGCGCCCAGGGCAGGAACGGCGTGCCCTGGAGGTGCTCCAGCAGCACCTTGCCGGCCAAGCCCCAATAGGCCACCGCGATCGCCTCGGTGCGCATCGCCCACCAGGACCACATCGGCTGCATGCCGGGCTTGTAGACGCCCATTAGCAGCCACTTCATCGCGATGACCGCCGCGGACTGGATCAGCGCAATGCAGACGCTGGCGGTCACGAAGCTGAGTGCAAGGCCGGACCAGTCCTTCTCGAGGATCGCCGGGTAAAAATACCAGTCGATCACGGTGATCGCGAGGGTGATGTAGAGCATCGGCGAGAACGAGGTCGCGAACGCCTCGAACACGCCGCGCCGGATCTTGGGCCATAGCCCGGGCTCGTAGGTCTGCGCGTTGGAGCCGAGATCCACCCTCTGGCGGGCGGGCAGCCGGATCGGCGGCGAGCCGAACCAGGTCTCGCCGGGGCTCATGGCGTCATTGGCGGGGGGCTTCGACTTGATGCCGATCAGCACGTCGTCCGGGATGTCGGCCCCCGGCGGAACGACCGCGTCGTTGCCGACGAAGACCCGCGCACCGGTCCGCGCCACTTCGAGATGCATCCAGCCACGCCGGATCTCTTCCTCGCCGAAGACGACCTCGTCGGCGACGAAGTTCTTGGCGCCGACCTCGGCGAGGTCGTAGCGGCTGCCGAGGTTGGTCGAGATCTCGGCGCCATGGCCCATCCGGGCGCCCATCAGCCGGTACCAGGCCCGCATGTAGACGGTGGCGAATAGCGACGAGAGCGTCTCAAGCGTCACCTCGACGGCGAGCGCCAGCGACCACTTGCGCAGGTAGAACAGCGAATGGACCGAGTAGGTGCCCGAGCGGGTCCGCGGCAGCACGATCCAGCGGATGCCGGCGATCAGCAGCACCGTGCCGGCGGTCATCAGCATGGCGGTCGGCCAGGTGAGGATCGGCAGATACCAGTGGTAGTCGATATCGGTGATGTCCGAGAGCGAATCCGAGATTTGGTCGAAGATGAAGAAGGCCGGGAAGATCGGCAGCAGGCCGACCGCCGGGATCGCCCCGAGCAGCACGGTATAGGCCACCCCGAAGGCGGCGCGGCGCGACCAGGGGGCGTCGGCGGCCTCCGGCAGCTCGGACGGATCGGCCATCCCGACCTTGCGGCCGGGCGAGCCGTCCCAGATCTCGGCCGGCCCGACCCGGGTGCCGGTCGGGATCGTGGTCAGGTCGGCGATCTCGGCCTGCGCGCCGATCACCGTGTCGTGGCTGATGACGCAGGAGGTGCCGATGGCCGCGTCGGCGCCGATCTCGACCGCGCCGATCACCAGCTCGTTGCCGACGATCTCGGCATTGGCGATGACCAGGCGGCCGCCCAGCGAGGCGCCGTCGCCGATGGTCAGCAGGTCGGGGGCGCCGATCTCGATATCCGAGATCAGCGCGTCGCGGCCGACCTTGGCGCCCATCAGCCTCAGGTAGACCGAGATCGCCGGCGAGCCCTGGAGCCATTTTACGTGGACCAGGGGGGCCAGGCGCTGCGCTAGCCACCACCGGTAGTAGTAGGCCCCCCAGAGCGGGTAGCGGCCGGGCTTGGTCCTGCCGAGGATCAGCCACTTGCCCGCGACTGCGATCACCGCGGTCACGCCGTTGATCGCGATGTAGACGAGCAGCAGCACGCCGAGTTCGGCGAAGAAGCTGAGTCCGCCGCCGGTGAGCAGCAGGTAGGTGACGAAGATCCCGAGCCACTGGGCGGTGGAGAGCGTGATGACGATGGGCAGCGCGATGGCCTGGGCCAGCCCGCACAGGGCCCGGCGCAGCAGCGGCGGCGGCTCGAAGCTGAGGTCGCGGACGGAGGCCGCCGCGCCCATGCCGCCGGTGCGGGCGATCAGCGCGTCGGCCATCGCCCGTAGGGTGCGCAGGGCGTAGACGTCCGGCAGGGTGATGCCGGCGAGCGCGGGCGCCTCGCGCACCGCCGAGACGAAGCGGGCGGCCAGGAGGGAATGGCCGCCGAGATCGGCGAAGAAATCGCCCTCCAGGGGGATCGGCTGGTTGCCGAGGACCTGCTTGGCCGCGGCGACCAGGGCCGCCTCGGTCTCGTTGGCCGGGGGCTCCTGCTCGCCGTCGGCGGAGACGACCGTGAGCGGCGCGATCTTGAGGGCCTTGCGGTCGACCTTGCCGGAGGTCAGGCGCGGCAGGGTCTCGGCCAGCTCGAAATGGCCGGGCACCATGTAGGGCGGCATCTGGCCAGCCAGCGTCCGGCGTAAGGTAGCGGTATCCACCGACCGGCCGCGCTCGGGGATCAGGAAGGCGACCAGCCGGTCGACGCCGTCATCCTGGCGCAGCACCACGGCGGCTTGGTTGATGTCGGGCACGCTGCGGATCCGCGCCTCGATCTCGCCGAGTTCGACCCGGAAGCCGCGGATCTTGACCTGATCGTCGATGCGGCCGTGGAACAGGATCCGGCCGGCGACATCCATCGAGACCGCGTCGCCCGAACGGTAGAGGATCGGGTCGGTCCCGTCCAAGACGAACGGGTTGGCGATGAACTTCTCCGCGGTCAACTCGGGCCGCGCCAGGTAGCCCCGGGCCACGCCTGGGCCGCCGATCAGCAATTCGCCCTGCTGGTCACGGCCGAGCAGGCTCAGATCCTCGCCGGCGACGTAGACTGAATAGTTCGGGATCGGGCCGCCGATGGTGACGGGCTCGCCCGGCCGCATCTCGGCCGCGGTGGCGACCACGGTCGCCTCGGTCGGCCCGTAGGTGTTGAACAGTTTTCGCGTGCCGGTAGCCCAGCGGGCGACCAGCGGCTCGGGCAGGGCCTCGCCGCCGAGCAGGACCAGGCGCACGGTCGGCAGGTCGCCGGAGATCATCGCCAGCAGGGTCGGCACGGTGTCGAGCACCGTGATCCGCTCCGCCTCCAGGATACCCGGCAGGGACTCGATGTCGCCCATCATGGCCGGGCTCGCCACGAACAGCGTCGCGCCGACGAGATACGGGACCCAGATTTCTTCCATCGACAGGTCGAAGGCGACCGAGGCGCCCTGGAACACGATGTCGTCGGCGCGCATGCCGTAGAGCGCGTTCCCCGACCGGAGGAAGTGGCAGATGTTGGCGTGGCTGATGACGATGCCCTTGGGCACGCCGGTCGAGCCGGAGGTGTAGATCAGGTAGGCGGGGTGCTCCGGCGTCAGGCCGGCGGCGCGGGGATCCGGCACCGCCGCCTCCGCGGGGGTCGCCGCATCGAGATCCGACAGCGTGAGCGCCGGCGCGGCATCGGGCGCGGCGGCGGCCAGCGCCGGCGAGACCAGCAGAGCCTTGGCGGCGGCATCCGTGAGACAGACCCCGACCCGGTCGGCCGGCGCTTCGGCGTCGAACGGCAGCCAGGCGGCGCCCGACAGGGTGATGCCGATCTGGGCGACGAGCAGGTCCGGGCCGCGGGCCATCCACAGGCCGACCACGTCCCCGGGGCCGATGCCGCGATGGGCAAGGCCGGCGGCGATCCGCCCGGCGCGGGCGGCAACCTCGGCATAGGTCAGGTGCGGATGGGCACCGCCCGCAACGAGGCGGGCTCCGTCGACGAGGCAGGGATGCTCGGGCCGGGCACGCGCCGAGGCAAGGAAGATCTCGGCCAGCACCTCGTCGCGGATCAGGTCGGGGCGGTGTTCGCCACGCAGCACGGCCGCCCCGTCCGCCGGACGCTCGCGCGCCGCGTCAGCCGGTTCGAGCCGGGTCTTCTCGGCGAGGTCGCTCATCCGCTGCTCCGCTGGCCGCCCGAACAGGTCGGCGCATACCGTGGCGACCGCCCTATAGCCAGCCGATCATGCCGTTATCGAGGCGGCTTTGAACCGTAGGTGAAGGACGGATGAAAGCGCTCGCCGCCGAAGTGGCAATCGGTTCGGCGAAAGCAAGCGCGTCCGATCCGTCCCGCCAGCCCTGCATCCTGGACGTCGGATCGCGAACGCGGGGCGGGCGACCAGAGCGCTCGCCGCCGAAGTGGATACCGGTTCGGCGTAAGCGAGCGCGTTCAATCAAGGACTTAGAGCCGTTCCCGATTGCAACGCGATCGGGAACGGCTCTCGGTTTTGCGTAATCCCGAAAGCTGCCTACACCGTTTGCGATGAGGCGCTACGCCCAGTGCCACCCCCCCGGCCCCAGGACCAGCACCTCGCCCTGGCGGATGCCGAGGCGAGGCGCCGCGTAGATGTCGAGATATCCGAGCGCCACCAGCGCCGCCCGGGCGACGCCGCCATGGGCGACGACAACCGCATCCCGCTCTAGGCCAGCCAGGACCGGGCCCACCCGTTCGACCAGGGTGGCGTAGCTCTCACCGCCGGTGCCGGGCGGACGGTGGTTCCAGCGCGCGCGGTCGCGTGCCGAGGCGCCCCCCGGATCGCGGCGGCGGATCTCGGCCCAGGTCGAGCCCTCCCAGCTGCCGAAGCCGATCTCCCGGAGCCGCGGATCGGTGCGGTACGCCTCCGGCGGCAGGCCGAGCGTCGTCCGCAGGATTTCCATGGTCCGCCGGGTGCGCTTGAGCGGACTCGCGAGGAACTCCGCTTCCGCCACGCCCGGCCCCGCAAGCGCGGCGAGACGCTGCGCCGCGGCGACGGCCTGCGCCTCCCCTTGAGGGTTGAGATCGATGTCGCGACTGCCCTGCAGGCGGCCCTCGGCGTTCCAAGCGGTCTGGCCGTGGCGGATGAAGTAGATCGTGGCCAACCGTGTCAAAGTCCTGTCGCTGCGCAGGCGCCCGGAACGGCCGGGCTTGCCAACCGTTCTGGGCGTTCGTCGGCAATGCCCCTCAACAGGTCCTGCCCATGTCCAAGAAACACGGTAAGCATCTTCCCGGCCAGTCGCGAGACGACGGTGTGACAGACAGCCCCGATCGGCACGAAGCCGCCCGGGCCGGCGCACCCTCGACCGCCCGTTGGGCCGGGGCGGCCGACGCGATCGCCGGGACGGCCCCGGCGGCCTTGGGCGCTCACCGGCCGGTCCGGATCCTGGCCGCCCCGGGCATCGTGACGGTGGAGCCCGGGACGCGCATCGACCTCGCGGCCGTGGATTGCGACGCCGATGGCGGTCTCGACAAGGTCTGGGCGAAGGAGGCTCTCGCCCAGGAGCGCGACCGCATCAGCGCGCTGCAGGAGCAGCTCTATGCCGAGCGGGCGCGCAGCCTGCTGCTGGTGTTCCAGGCGATCGACACCGGCGGCAAGGACGGGACGATCCGCTCGGTGCTCAAGGGCGTGAATCCGCAGGGCTGCGCGGTGGCGTCGTTCAAGGTGCCGTCGAGCGAGGAGCTCGATCACGACTTCCTGTGGCGCTACCACGCGCGGGTGCCGGGGCGCGGCATGATTGGGGTGTTCAACCGCAGCCATTACGAGGATGTGCTCGTGGTGCGGGTGAAAGGCCTGGTGCCGGACAAGGTCTGGCAGGGACGTTACCGGCTGATCAACGATTTCGAGCGGCTTCTCACCGAATCCGGCACGGTGGTGATCAAGTTCTTCCTGCACATCTCCAAGGGCGAGCAGAAGAAGCGCTTGGAGGCCCGGATCGCCGACCCCGAGAAGAACTGGAAGTTCGACCCCGCCGACCTCGTCGAGCGGAAATCCTGGGACGCCTACCAGCAGGCCTTCGCCGACGCGCTCTCGCAATGCTCGACGCCGCAGGCGCCGTGGCTGGTGGTGCCGGCCAACCACAAGTGGTTCCGCAACTACGTGATTGCCCGCACGATCGCCGATACGCTCGAAGCGATGGACCCGCGATTCCCGAAGGCGAAGAAGGGCATCGCCGAGTTGAAGATCCCGGACTGATCCGAAGAGGTGCCGCATGCTGGTGGTTCGGGAAATCGCGGTCTCGGGCTACCGCTCCCTACGGCGGATTGGCTTCCCGGTGGACGATCTCTCGGTGTTCGTCGGTGGCAACGGCACCGGCAAGACCAACCTCTATCGCGGCCTCGAATTGCTGCAGGACGCGGCCCGGGGGACGCTCACCCGCGCGCTTGCCGCGGAAGGCGGCATGGACTCGGTGCTCTGGGCCGGACGTCGGCGGCACGGCGAGGCGGCCCGGATCCGCCTATCCGCCACCCTGCACGATGACGGGACCGGACAGGTGTTTACCTACGCGGTCGAGGTCGGGCTCGTGCAGCAGGCCGGCGGCACCACCTACGGCGCCGCCTTCCGCAAGGAACCGCAGGTGAAGGCCGAGCGGTTGACCGTCCGGACGGGCGCCCGCACGGCGGTCATCCTCGACCGCGATGGCCGGACCGGCTTCGCCCGCGACGAGGAGGGGCGCAAACGGCCGCTGGGCCTGGATCTGCTGCCCACAGAGACCGCGCTCGGCACCTTCCTGGACGCCACGCGCCACCCGGAGATCGCCCTGGTTCGGCTCGCCATGACGGCCTGGCGCTTCCACCACGATTTTCGCACCGATGCCGAGTCGCCGCTCCGCCGCCCGTGCCTGGCGGTGACGACGCCGACCCTCGCCTCGGACGGGTCCGACCTCGCCGCCGTGTTCGCCACCCTGGCCCATATCCGGCAGGACACGGGCGATCTCGACGAAGCGCTGGACGGCGCCTTCCCGGGCGCCCGGCTCGTGGTGCCGGAGCCGGGGCGCGAGGCAAGCTTCGGGGTCACCTTCCGGGACTTCCCGGGCCGCATCTTCGCGGCCACGGAGCTGTCGGACGGGACGCTGCGCTACCTCGCGCTCACCGGAGCGCTGCTGGCCTACCGCCTGCCGCCCTTCATCGCCCTGAACGAGCCGGAAGCGAGCCTGCATCCCGATCTGATGGAACCGCTCGCCCGGATGATCGCCCGGGCCGCCGAGCGCACTCAGATCTGGCTGGTCACGCATTCCGAGCGGCTGGCGGACGGGATCGCGACCCATGGCGGCGCGCGCCCGCGCGTCGTGATCAAGCGCGACGGCGAGACCTGGATCGACGGGCTCACGCTGTCGGGTGAATTCGCCGACGCGAACGACGGCGAAGTCGATTAATCCTTGTCGAGGGTCAGGTCCGGCGCTTCGGGGTTCTTCATGCCGACGACGTGGTAGCCCGCATCGACGTGCAGGATCTCGCCGGTCATGCCGGCCGACATGTCGGAGATCAGATAGGCGGCCGTCTCGCCGACCTCGCCGATGGTCACGGTCCGGCGCAGGGGCGCGTTATACTCGTTCCACTTCAGGATGTAGCGGAAGTCGCCGATGCCCGAGGCCGCCAGGGTCTTGATCGGGCCGGCCGAGATCGCGTTGACCCGGATGTTCTTCGGGCCGAGATCGGCCGCCAGGTAGCGCACCGAGGCTTCGAGCGCCGCCTTGGCCACGCCCATGACGTTGTAGTGCGGCATCCACTTCTCGGCGCCGTAATAGGTCAGCGTCAGCAGGGAGCCGCCGGGGCGCAGGATCTTCTCGGCGCGCTGGGCTACGGCCGTGAACGAGTAGCACGAGACCAGGAGCGACTTGGTGAAGTTCTCCTCGGACGTCTCCAGATAGCGGCCGGTCAGCTCGTCCTTGTCCGAGAAGGCGATGCAGTGGACGACGAAGTCGATGCCTTCGGGGAAGACGCGCGCGGCCTCCGCGAACACGGCGTCGATCGTGGCCGCATCGGTCACGTCGCAATGCCCGATGACATGCGCGTCGAGTTCCTTCGCCAGGGGCTCGACCCGCTTGCGCAGGGCGTCGCCCTGATAGGTGAAGGCGAGTTCGGCCCCGTGCGCGCGGGCGCTGCGGGCGATGCCCCAGGCGATCGAGCGGTTGTTGGCGACGCCGAGCACGAGGCCCCGCTTGCCCGCCAGAATGCCCTGCCCGTGTTCCGCCATGATCGATCCTGGAAACCTCTCGGCCCCTTGCGGCACCGGGGGTCTCCTTAACGGAGCCGGCCCGGCGACGGAAGTCCGCCCTCGACCGCATGACGGTCGGGGGCGTCGCGTGTGTCAGGCGGCTTTGGCGCGCCGGCCACGGGCGAAGTCGGTGAGGATCGGATCCTCGTTCTCCGGCAGGGTGATCGCCGTTGTGGCGAACAGGTCGCCGCGGGTGCCGTCCTTCTTGGGCAGGCCCTTGCCGCGCAACCGGAAGGTGCGGCCGGAACTGGTCATCGGCGGCATCTTCATCTCGACGGCGCCGGTCAGGGTCGGCACCCGGATCATGCCGCCGAGCACGGCGTCCTCCAGCGGCACCTCGACGTTGGTGCGCAGGTCGGCGCCATCGACGGTGAAGCGGGGATGCGGGCGGATGCGGATGGTGAGCAGCGCGTCGCCGGGCTCGCCGCGGGGTCCGGCGCTCTGGCCGAGGCCGCGGAGCCGAATGGTCTGGCCGTCCTCGACGCCCCGGGGGATCACCACGTCGACCTCGCGGCCGGTGGGGAGCGCCAGCCGCAGCTTCTCCTCGCTGGCGACCTGCTCCAGGCTCACGGACAGTTCGGCCGCGACATCCTCGCCCTTGGCCGCCTGGCGGGCGCCGCCAGGCCCGGCGCCGCCCGCGCGGAACGCCTCGCCGAAGATGTGCGAGAAGATGTCCTCGCCCATCCCGCCGCCGCCCATCCCACCGCCCATGCCGCCCTGCCGGCTGCGGGCCATGTTTTCGAAATCGAAGCCGCTGGACCTGCCGCCGCCGCCGAAGCCGCCCGAGAATCCCTCGAATCCGGAGGCGCGCGGCCGTCCGTCGGCATCGATCTCGCCGCGGTCGAACTGCTTGCGCTTCTCGGAATCGCCCAGGATCTCGTAGGCCGAGTTCGCCTCGGCGAACCGGTCCTTGGCCTTGACGTCGTCCTTGTTGCGGTCGGGGTGGAAGTCCTTGGCGAGCTTGCGGTAAGCCTTCTTGATGTCGGCTTCGCTCGCTCCCTTGGGGACGCCCAGCACGTCGTAGGGATTGCGCATCGGTCTCTTGGGCTATGCGGTGTGGAATTTCCACCCGGATGTGGGAAGGATGTTGCATCCCTGCAACGATCGCGGCGGCGAAAGTCTGCGGGTTCGGGCCCTGCGTCAAGCGGCGGATCTCGCCCCCGCGCGCGCGACGGCATAACCTTGACGCACGACGCCCGCACCGACCCATCGGGGTCGGGGCGCAGGAGAGATAAGCGATGCAGTACGCCTGCGACCACGTTCACCTGCGCAGCCGTGACGCCGTGAAGGCCGCCGCCTTCTACGTCGAAACCTTCGGGGCCACGGAGGTGAAGCGCGTCGGCGCCGATCCGGTGCAGCGCATGGTGCTCGACCTCGGCGGCCTGACCGTGTTCATCGAGCAGGCCCCGGCCGAGACCGCGCCGGCCACGCAGACGCCCTGTCTCGGCATCGAGCATATCGGCCTGCGCGTCGCCGACATCGACGCCGCCATGAGCGATCTCGCGGCCCGCGGCGTCACCGTGCGGGCCGGCATCACCGAGCGCGGCCCCGGCCTGCGGATCGCCTTCGTGGAGGGTCCGGACGGGGCGCTGATCGAGATCCTGGAGCGTCGGTCCGCCTGATGGCTTTTTCTGTCGGACGCGGCCTCGCGGGAGCGCTGTTGGTATTCCTCGCCCTGGCCGGCGGGGCGGCCGCGCGCCCGTTCACCGACGCGGCCGGCCGCACCGTCGAGCTTCCCGAAAAGATCAACCGGGTCCTGGCCGCGGGGCCGCCGGCCTCGGTGCTGCTCTACAGCCTCGCCCCCGATCGGATGGCCGGCTGGGTGAGCGCGCCCGCACCGGCCGCCCTGCCCTATCTCGAACCCCGCACCCGGACGCTCCCGGCCTTCGGGCGGCTGACCGGGCGCGGCGGCACCGCCAATGTCGAAGCGGTGCTGGCCGCCAAGCCGGACCTGATCGTCGATTCGGGCAGCCTCGGGCCGACCTACGCGTCGCTCGCCGACCGGGTGCAGGCCCAGACCGGGATCCCCTACATCCTGCTCGACGGCGCGTTCTCCACAATGCCCGAGACCTACCGGCAGCTCGGGGCGGCCCTCGGCCGGCAGGAAGACGCGGATGCCCTGGCCGCCTACGCCCAGGCGTTGACCGACGCCGTCGCAAAGGCGGTCGGGTCCCTGCCGGAGTCGCAGCGTCCCCGGGTCTATTACGCCCGCGGTCCCCGCGGGCTGGAGACGGGCTTTGCCGGGTCGATCAACACCGAGCTGCTGGAGGCGGCCGGCGCCCGCAACGTCGCCCAGGATGGCGGCGGCCGGCTCGGGACCGTCTCCCCCGAGCAGGTGCTGGCCTGGAACCCGGAGGTGATCGTCACCCTCGATCCGACCTTCGCGGCGACCGCCCGCACCGACCCGATCTGGAAGGACGTGAAGGCCGTGCAGACCGGCCGGATCTACCTGGCGCCGCTGCAGCCGTTCCCGTGGTTCGATGCACCGCCGGGGGTCAATCGACTGATCGGCCTGCGCTGGCTTGCCGGCCTGCTCCATCCGGATCTGTTCCCGGAGCCGATGTCCGACGTGGTGCGCGCCTTCTACCGACGCTTCTACCATGTCGAGCTCGACGCCGAAGAGGCCGCCGCGATCCTGTCGTCGAGCCCGGCCCGGTGAGCCGGGGCCCCACGGCCGTCGCAGGCGAAGCTCCGACCCGGAAACAGATCGGCATCCCGGCGGCGATCCTCTCCGGGTTCGCCCTGCTGGCGCTGATCCTGGCCGCCCTGGCCATCGGCAAGTACCCGGTCTCCCTGGCGGATCTCGGCGCCGTGCTCGGGCACCGGCTCCTCGGCCTACCATCGCGGGCGCCGGCCGCGGTCGAGACCGTGGTGATGCAGGTCCGCCTGCCCCGAGTGGTGGCCGCCCTGGTGGTCGGAGCGGCCCTGTCGGCGGCGGGGGCGACCTATCAGGGCCTGTTCCGCAATCCGCTGGTCTCGCCCGACATTCTCGGCGTCTCGGCCGGGGCCGGGCTCGGGGCGGTGCTCGGGATCTATCTCGGCCTGCCGGTGGCGGCGATCCAGGGGCTCGCCTTCGTGGGCGGCCTCGGGGCGGTCGCCCTGGTCTACGGCGTCGGTCTGGCGGTGCAGCGCCAGGATCCGGTCCTGACCCTGGTGCTCGCGGGCGTTGCGGTGGGCGCGGTCCTCGGCGCCGGGATCTCCCTGCTGAAGGTCCTGGCCGATCCCTACAATCAATTGCCGGCGATCACCTTCTGGCTGCTCGGCAGCCTCTCCTCGGTGACCCTCGGCGATATCGGGGCGATCCTGCCGATGATGCTGCTGGGCCTGGCGCCCCTCGTGATGCTGCGCTGGCGCATGAACCTGATGAGCCTCGGCGACGAGGAGGCGCGGGCGCTCGGGGTCGAGACCCGAGTGCTGCGGCCGGTGCTGGTCGCCGGGGCGACGCTCGTGACGGCCGCCGCCGTCTCGATGACCGGGGTGATCGGCTGGATCGGCCTGATCGTCCCGCACATCGCCCGCCTCTTGGTCGGGCCGGATTACCGCCGGCTGCTGCCGGCCTCGCTGGTTCTGGGGGCCGCCTACCTGCTCACCGTCGACCTGATCGCCCGCAGCGCCGGGACGATCGAGGTGCCGCTCGGTATCCTTACGGCCCTGGTCGGCGCGCCGTTCTTCCTGTGGCTGCTGGCGGCCGGGCGGCGGGGGCTCGGCTGATGCTGCTGCGGGTCGAGGATCTGGCCTTCGGCTACGGCGCTCGTACGGTCGGCGCAGATGTCTCGTTCGGCCTGGAGGCCGGCGAAGTGCTGTGCCTGCTCGGCCCGAATGGCGGCGGCAAGACCACCCTGTTCAAGACCTTGCTCGGTCTGCTGCCGGCGCGGGCCGGGCGCGTCGCCCTCGACGGCGCCGACTTGTCCACGCTGTCGCGCACCGCAATCGCCCGGGCGATCGCCTACGTGCCGCAGGCCCATGCGGCGTTCTTCCCGTTCACGGTGCGCGAGGTGGTGGTGATGGGTCGGGCGAGCCGGCTCGGGCCATTCTCCGCCCCCGGACCTTCGGACGAGGCAGCGGCGAGGCGGGCGCTTGAGACGCTCGGCATCGGGCACCTGTCGGACAAGATCTACACGGAGATCAGCGGCGGTGAGCGGCAGCTCGTGCTGATCGCCCGGGCGCTCAGCGGCGAGCCGCGGCTGCTGATGATGGACGAGCCGACCGCGAGCCTCGATTTCGGCAACCAGGCCCGGGTGCTGACGCAGGTCCGCCGCCTCGCCCGGTCCGGCATCGCCGTGATGCTGTCGACCCACGATCCCGACCATGCGCTGCTCTGTGCCGACCGGGTCGTGGCCCTGCAGGACGGCCGCCTCACCGCCTATGGGCCGCCGGCCGAGACGATCACGCCCGCGCTGCTGCGCCGGCTCTACGGGATCGACGTGGTGGTGGCACGGGTTCCGGGCGTCGCGGCCCCGGTCTGCGCGCCGGTGCTCGACTGACGACCGTCAGACCGCCTCAGCCGCGCGCTCTGCCGGGCAACGCCATGGCCGGCTCCAGATCGCCGTCGACGGGGGCCGGCGGCTCGATCCGGTCGAAGCCGTCCGCGGTATAGACGGCGCCGAGCACGGTCTTGAAATGCCGCTGCACCCGGCCGTGGCACTCGCAGGCGGCCCCCGACATCGCCCGGCGGTCGAGCACCGTGATGCGCCCGCGCCCGACGCGGATCAGGCCCTGATCCTGAAGCGTCCGCAGGATGCGCGTCAGGTAGGTGCGCTGGACGCCGAGCATGGAGGCCAGCAATTCGTGGGTGATCGGCAGCGTGTCGCCGCCGATCCGGTCCTGGAGCGTCAGGAGCCAGCGCAGGCAGCGCTGCTCGATCGGGTGCAGGGCGTTGCAGGCCGCCGCCTGGAGCACCTGGGCCAGGAGGCAGTCGGAGTAGCGCGCGAACAGGTTGCGGATTTCGGTGGACCGGCGCTTGGCATCCTGGAGACGCTCCGCATCGAGGCGCAGCATCGGGCCGCCGATCTGCACGATCGCCTCGGTGGAGGCCGGCACCCGGCCCGCGCTGACGATGCCGCCGACCGCGCCTTCGCGCCCGATCGTGGCGGTCTCGGCGCAGCGCCCGTCCCGGGTGGCGATGATGAGAGCCACGACGGTCTGGTCGCACGGGAAGGTGATGTGCGTCACGTCCGAGCCCGCCTGGAACACGCTCGCCCCCTTGTCGAAGGAGACCGGTTCGAGATGGGGCGCGATCAGCGCGCGGTCGGGCTCCCGAAGCGCATCGAGGAGCAGGTTGCCCGTGAGGGAGGCGGCGCGGTCAGCGGGCATTGCAGGCAGGGGATCATGGGAGAAGAGGCTCCCGGAAGGATCCTCGTCGAGCGGCCCGCCGGCGTGCGGGAGAATCCGACACGCTTATATCCCAGCCTGTGTTGGCAAACCAACTTAAGTCTATCGGGCACGATCATTTATTTGTCGGTGCACAAACCCTGTTCCGAGAGCCGCCGGTGCTCGCGGGGATCGCAATCGGTCGACAGGAACGAGGCCCAGTCGGACGGCGTGCCGTAGAAGGCGTTCCGGTCGACGTCGCCCTGCACCCCGGGGACGCGCCCGGTCGAGGTGAACTGCCACAGCATCCACTTCCGATTGACGAAGCGTTGCTCCGGCTCGGCCGCGGTGGAGCGCAGCCAGTGCGGGTAGTCGGGCAATTCGCCTTCGAGCACGTCCTTGTGGAAGGTGATGTCGGTGTAGATGATCGGGCGCTTGCCGGTGTAGCGCTCCATCTCCTCGAGCATCTCGGTGACCATCGCCAGGGCCTGCGCCTTCGGCAGCTTCTTCGGGCAGGTCTGCGAGTGGCCGTTCCACTCGACGTCGAGCACCGGCGGCAGGGCCGTCGGGTCGTTCGGGACGTTGCGCTTGAACCACTCCATCTGGTCCCGGGCCGAGCGGCACCAGAACACGAAGTGGTAGGCGCCGCGCGGCACGCCGGCCCGGGCCGCGTTGTCCCAGTTTGTCCGGAAGCGCTCGTCGACGTGGTCGCCGCCCTCGGTCGCCTTGATGAAGGCGAACTGGGTGCCAGCCGCCCGGACCGAGGCCCAGTCGACGTTGCCCTGCCACTTCGAGATGTCGATGCCCTGGATCGGGTGCTGCTTGGCCTTGGCCACGCCCGGATGGGGCTTGGCGTCACCCTTGGTCGGGTAGAAATCGTTGTTCGACGCGCAGGCCGCGAGGCCGGCCATCACCGCGACGGCCAGGACCCGCGTGGCGAATCGCCGAACGCCCTTCAGACGGCCGGCACCCCGGCCCGATTCGGCGGACGGCGCCTGCGAAAGCTTGTAATCCCGCACCATCAGTGTTCAGCCCGCCACCGAAGAAGCGCCAAAGTCAGGCGTAATCGATGGCCCTGGCGCAGTTAACGGAGCTTTGCGATCATTGCGGCGGAATTCCGGGATGCGTTGCACCGCCGCGACATACCGCTTCAATCCCCGGTTGGTGCACAGGCCCGGATCCGGCTAAGTGCCGGTCCCGCAACGCGAGTCCCGACACGGTCCCGTGAGCAAGCTTTTATTCACCATAGGCTACGAAGGGCTCGACCCGGAGCGGCTGACCGACGCCTTGAAGTCGGCGGGCGTCGCCGTGCTCGCCGACGTGCGGGCGGTGGCGAATTCGCGCAAGCGCGGCTTCTCGAAGGGCGCGCTCGGCACCGGTCTCGTGGAGGCAGGGCTCGGCTACGCGCATCTGCGCAGCCTGGGCACGCCGAAATCCGGCCGCGAGGCCGCCCGGGCCGACGATGCGGCGCTGATGCGCAGGATCTACTGCGAGGAGGTGCTCGACACGGCCGCGGGCGGCGTCGCCCTGGACGAACTCGCCGCCATGGCGGAGGCCGCGCCGACCTGCTTGCTCTGCTTCGAGCGGGACCCGGCCCGCTGCCACCGCCGCGTGCTGGCCGAGCGGCTGGCGGACCGGGGATTTTCCGTCACCGACCTGTTCGGTTGAATCGCCGCCGGCTTCAGCCGTCGCGCATGAATGAAACGTGCGTCCCTTTCCCGGGTCGCATTCCACTCTTGCTCCATGCGCCCGGGAAAGGGGCAGCGTGAAACCGGCACCATTCGGCAGAGCCAGTTCTTATCTCGATCAGCGCATCGCCCGCGTGGCGGCGAACCGCCGGATCGGCGCCATGGCGGCGCTGAGCAGCATCCGGGATGTCCGCACGGCGCCGAATTCCCGCGGGATCGGCCGGCGGCGATTCGGGTCGTTCACCGGCTCGACCGGCAGGTACAGGGCTTCGAGGAACGACATCTCCAGTAGCGTCGTGCCGGCCTCGTCGGCGATCACCAGGGCGGCGTCGAGCAGCCGGGGGTCGCCGCCGTGCTGGCGCATCAAGCCGCGGACGATGGTCCGGGCCGCCGTCCGGGCGGCATCCATGTCCGTGATGTCCTGGGCCGTCGGCGCGGCGAGGTAGGCGCCGTCGAGGCGGATGTAGAAATAGGCGCGGACCATGGGGGCGCTCTCCGGATCGGGCGGCGATCGTCAGTCAGCAATCGTCAGGCGGCCTGGGCGCCGTCCTGGGGCTCGGCCTTCTCGACCGCCGATTTCGGATCGAAGGCGTCCGCCAAGAGGCTGAGCCGGCGGGCCATGTCCCGGACCTCGTTGAGCGCGATCGACTTCTGGCCTTCCTTCACCGCCCGGGTGATGTCGCTGACCTGCGTGGTGGCGACCCGCCTCAGTTCGTCGGCGAGCTGGTGGCTGCTCATCATCGCGTCCGTTCCCGAATTGGTGCGTCTGTGCCGGGACCGTGGTGGGACGCCGCTTACCAACGGGTTTCGCAGTGCCGCGATGCCTGTGGACAAGCCAGAGAGCGTTTCAGTCCTGCAGGTGGCGGGCCGCGATGATCGATGCGGCGGTGCGATTCTCCACACCGAGCTTGGCGTAGATGCCCTCCAGGTGCTTGGTCACGGTGCGGTGGCTGAGGCCTAAAATCTCGCCGATGTCGCGGCTCGATTTCCCCCGGGACAGCCAGAGCAGGACCTCGGCCTCGCGGCCGGTGACGGGAAGCCGGGCCCGCAGCCGCTCGATGCCGCCGGAGGCCTCCTCGCGCGACAGGCGCAGCAGGATCTCGTCCGGGGTGCGGCCGATGAAGCTGAGCGCGTAAGCCGTGCCGTCGGGGCCGGTGAGCGTCAGGGCGTTGGAAGATGCGCCGGTGAGGCAGCCGCGCAGCCAGTCCCGGGCGCGGGCGGGCAGTTCGAGGGTGCCGGACGGGTCGGCGCCAAGCCCGGCGAGCAGCCGCCCGGCCTGCGGGGTCGCCCACAGCACCGCGCCCGCCTCCGAGACCGCGAACAGGGTGCGCCCGGCGGTGTCGAGGGCGGCCCGGGCGCTCTGCGCGGCCCGGGCGCTGGCGAGGTGCACGCGGATCCGGGCCAGGATCTCGTCGGGAGCGATCGGCTTGGTGACGTAGTCGATCCCGCCGGCGCTCAGACCCTTCACGATATGCTCGGTCTCGCTCAAGCCGGTCATGAAGATCACCGGCACGCCGGCGAGCTGCGGCTTGGCCTTGAGCCGCCGGCAGGTCTCGAACCCGTCCATGCCCGGCATCATCGCGTCGAGCAGGATCACGTCCGGGGTGATCTCGTCGACCAGCGCCAGGGCGAGGTCGCCGCCCACCGCCACCAGCACGGTGGCGCCGGAGCGCTCGATCGCCTCGGTGAGGAAGCTCAGCGTGTCGGGCGAATCGTCCACCACCAGGACGATGTCGCGGCTCGGCTGGTTCGTCGGCGCCTCAGCCATGGCGGGCGAGTCCTTGCAGGACCGAGAGGTAGCGGCGCAGGTCGTAGCCCTCCACGAGGCCGCGCATCTGGGCCACGAAGGCGGGCGGGACCGTCGCGTCGCCCTCCATCTGAGCGAGCTTGGCCTCGATGGCCCGGATATGGCCGATCCGGCCGAGGCGCAGCAACTCGCCGACATGGGCGGATCCGGGATGGCCGATCTCGGCGAGCGCCGGGGCGGGCTCGCGCAAAGCCGGCGTCGCCGCGTCGGTCCATTCGAGGTGGAGCAGCTTGCCGATCCGCTCCAGCACGTCGCGCAGGTCGAAGGGTTTTGCGAAGATCGCGTCGTGGGGGGCGTCGTCGCCGCGCACGGGGCTGATCTCGTGGACGTTGGCCGACATCATGGCGATCGGCCCGGTATGCCCCTCGGCCCGGAGCGTCGCGGCGGCGGCCCAGCCGCTCATGCCCGGCATGGCGATGTCGAGCAGGATCAGGTCGATCCCGCCCCTGGCCACGGCCGCCAGGCATTCCGGTCCCGAGCCCGCCTCGATCACAAGAATCCCGTGCGGTTCCAGGATCGCCCGCATCAGGGCGCGGTGGGCGGTGTCGTCGTCGGCCACCAGGACCGTGCGGCGGGCGCCGGCATAGGCCCGCTCCGGCGCAGAGGCCGGGGCCGGCAGCACGATCGGAGCGGGCTGGGCCACGGAGGCCAGCATCAGGCGCAGCCGGGCCTGCGTACCGCCGCCGGGCGCTGCCGCCACGGTGATCTCGCCGCCCAGGAGCTGCGACAGCAGGTCGGCGATGGTGAGCCCGAGCCCCGTCCCCGGGGTGCTGCGAGCGGCCGGGGTCGAGCCCCGCTCGAACGGCTGGAAAATCCGGGCCAGATCCGCCTCCGGGATGCCCGGGCCGGTGTCGCGGATCGTGAACACCGCGATCTGGCTGCGGTAGCTCAGATCCAGCGAGACGGTGCCGGACGGCGTGAACTTGATCGCGTTGGACAGGAGGTTGAGCAGCACTTGGCGCAGGCGCTTCTCGTCGGTGGCGACCACCGCCGGCAGGATCTCCGGCCGCGAGAACCGGAATTCGAGGCCCGCCTCCCGGGCCTGGAGCCGGACCATATCGACCAGCTGGTCGAGGAACTCGGTGAGCCGGACCTCGTCTCGGTGGATCTCGAGGCGGCCGGCCTCCATGCGCGAGATGTCGAGCAGGCCGTCGATCAGCCCGGAGAGGTGCTGGGCGCTGCGCCTTATCACCCGGATGCCGTTGAGGCGCGGGGCCGGGATCGCGGGATCGGATTCGAGGAGCTGGGCGTAGCCGAGCACGGTCGAGAGCGGCGTGCGCAACTCGTGGCTGATGCCGACGACGTAGCGGCTCTTGGCGAGGTTGGCGGCCTCGGCCCGCTCCTTGGCCTCCTGCAGCTTGGCGTCGGTGAGCTTGTGGGCCGCGATCTCGGCCTCGTAGAGGGCGGTCTGGCGCATGGTCTCGGACTGGGCGACGCGCCGGCTCTCCTGGGCGAGCACGAACAGCCACGCCACCACGCCGAGGATCACAACCAGGATGAAGAACACGCTGGTGAGCGCCGAGCGCAGGACGTCGCGATGCTCGGGATGCGCGATGGTCGCGCCGGCATGGACGATCCCCAGGATCAGGCCGATCACCGCGCAGAGCGTCAGCATGACCGCCAGATAGCGGCCGAGCGGCGCGCCGATCCAGGCGGCGGTGCGGCCGGGCAGGATCCGGCCGAGCGCCTGCTGCGCCTGGGCCTCCAGCCGGCCGTGCGGCTTGCACAGGTCGCCGCAGCGGGCGTCGAGGGAGCAGCACAGGGAGCAGATCGGGGCGTCGTAGGCCGGGCAATGGGCCATGTCCTCGCCCTCGAACGGCAATTCGCAGACCCGGCAGGTGATCTCGCCCGCCCCCCAGTCGCGCTTCGGATTCCGGGCGAGGTACCAGCGGCCGTCGGTGGCCCAGGCGATCACCGGCGCCGCGCTGAAGGCGGTCGCCAGGGTCAGGAGCGGCGCGAAGGGCTGGAGTGCGTGGCCGAGGAGCCCCGCATAGGCGAGGCCGCCGACGGCGAGCGCCAGCACCATGGCGCCGGTCCCCACCGGGTTGATCGCGTAGAGATGGGCGCGCTTGAACTCGATACCCGGGGGCGAGAGGCCGAGCGGCTTGTTCACCGCGAGGTCGGCGGCCAGCGCTCCCACCCAGGCCGAGACCACGGAGGCGTAGAGCGGCAGCGTGCTCTCGATGGTCTTGTCGATGCCGAGCTCCATCAGGAGCACCGCGATCGCCACGTTGAACACCAGCCAGACCACCCGCCCCGGATGGCTATGGGTCAGCCGGGAGAAAAAATTCGACCACGCGATCGAGCCGGCATAGGCGTTGGTCAGGTTGATCTTGAGCTGCGAGACCAGGACGAACAGCCCGGTGAGCAATAGGGCCGCACGGCCGCCCTCCCCGGTGACGTAGCCGAACGCCACCGCGTACATCCGGGTCGGCTCGGCGGCGTGCTCGGGCGGGACGCCGTGCCCGAGCGCCAGGACCGCGAGACCGGCGCCGAGCAGGATCTTGAGCATGCCGGGCACGATCCAGCCGGCACCGCCCGACAGCACCGCCAGCCACCAGCGCCAGTCGCGCGGGCCGACAGGCTCGGGCACGAATCGCAAGAAGTCGACCTGCTCGCCGACCTGGGCCAGCAGGGCCAGCAGCACCCCGGTGGCGAGCCCGAACCGGCCGATGTCGAAGGCCGCTCCGCCGCCGTCGAGTCCCGGGAAATCCGCGAGTGCGTGGAGGGGCTCCGGGCCTTGCGCCGCCACGAAGGCGAGCGGCAGCAAACTCAATCCGATCCAGAGCGGCTGCGTCCAGATCTGGAAGCGACTGATCAGCCGGATGCCGTAGACCACCAGGGGAATCACCGCGGCGGCGCAGAGGAGGTAGCCGACGCCCAGCGGCAGCCCGAAGCAGAGCTGCAGCGCCAGGGCCATGATCGCCGCCTCGATGGCGAAGAACAGGAAGGTGAAGCTCGCGTAGATCAGCGACGTGACCGTGGAGCCGAGATAGCCGAACCCGGCGCCCCGGGTCAGCAGGTCCATGTCGAGCCCGTAGCGCGCCGCGTAGACGGTGATCGGCGCCGCGGTGGCGAAGATGATCAGGCCGACCACCAGCACGGCGGCCAGCGTGTTGGGGAAGCCCGCCGTCAGCGCCAGGGTCCCGCCGATCGCCTCGAGCGCCAGGAACGAGACCGAGCCCAAAGCCGTCTGCGCCACCTGGAAGCCGGACCAGCGCCGCGCCTTCTTGGCGGTGAAGCGGAGGGCGTAATCCTCCAGCGTCTCGTCGGCGACGAAGCGGTTGTAGTCCCGGCGGATCGGGATGATGCGCTGGGGACCGCTCATCGGTGCCCGGTCCGGCACATGGAGCCGCGTTCGCGCGCGCGCGCGCGGAAAAAATCCAGCGCCCGGGCGCCGCCCACGCTCCCCGCCTTCGCTCCCAACGATCCCTCAGACTTCTGCGCCGCGATGGTGCGCTCGATGCAAGAGAACGGCCATACGCAAAACATCGTATAGGCCGCAGTGCAACCGAAGACCTAGCCTGGACTGGTCGATCCGAGCCGCTTCTCAAGGCCCGGACGCGGATTAAGGCAGGCACGATGGCTGACGACACCGAGACCGGCGCGAAGAACGGCTTGCACTCCCCGCTGCGGCGCAGGCTGCTCATGGGACTGGCCGGCGCACCGGCCCTCGCCCTGATGCCCCGCAGCGCCTGGGCCGCCGCGCCGACCTCCGCGGTGAACACCACCGGGCTCGCCGTGACCGACACCGAGGTGACGGTCGGCATCCTGCACTCGGTCACCGGCACGATGTCGATCTCCGAGACCGGCGCCCAGGAGGCGGAAAAACTCGCCATCGCGCAGATCAACGAGGCCGGCGGCGTGCTCGGCCGCAAGATCAAGATCATCCAGGAGGACGGCGCCTCCGACTGGCCGACCTTCGCCGAGAAGGCCAAGAAGCTCCTGGTCAACGACCATTGCGCCGCCGTGATGGGCTGCTGGACCTCGGCCTCGCGCAAGGCAGTGCTGCCGGTGTTCGAGCAGTATAACGGCCTCCTGTACTACCCGACCTTCTACGAGGGCCTGGAGCAGTCCAAGAACGTGTTCTACACCGGCCAGGAGGCAACGCAGCAGATCCTCGCCGGGCTCGACTGGGTCCACAAGGAGAAGGGCGGCGACAGCTTCTACTTCATCGGCTCGGACTACATCTGGCCGCGCACCTCGAACAAGATCGCCCGCAAGCACGTCGAGAACGTGCTCAAGGGCAAGGTGGTCGGCGAGGAATACTTCCCGCTCGGACACACCCAGTTCAACTCGGTGATCAACAAGATCAAGCTGACTAAGCCGAAGGTGATCTTCACCGACGTGGTCGGCGGCTCCAACGTGGCGTTCTACAAGCAGCTCAAGGCGGCCGGCATCGACCTGTCCAAGCAGGTGCTGATGACGATCTCGGTCACCGAGGACGAGATCGACGGCATCGGCGGCGAGAACATCGCCGGCGCCTATGCTTGCATGAAGTATTTCCAGTCGATCGACAACGAGAACAACAAGGCGTTCGTCACCGCCTTCAAGAAAATGTGGGGCGAGAAGACGGTCATCGGCGACGTGACGCAAGCGGCCTATCTCGGCCCGTTCCTGTGGAAGATGGCCTGCGAGAAGGCCGGCTCGTTCGACGTCGACAAGGTGGTCGCCGCATCGCCGGGCCTGGAGTTCAAGGGCGCGCCGGAAGGCTACGTCCGGATCGACGAGAACCATCACCTCTGGTCGAAGACCCGGGTCGGCAAGGCCAAGCCCGACGGCCAGTTCGAGATCGTCTACACCAGCCCGGAACTGATCAAGCCGGATCCGTTCCCGAAGGGCTACCAGTAGTCGCCGCCGGTCAGGCACCTCCAAGACGCACCCTCATCCTGAGGTGCAGGGCGATCCTCGATCGCCCTGCACCTCAGGAGCCCTCCAGAGACCATCGAGACTTCTGGAGCCCTCCTTCGAGGCCTCCGCTGCGCTGCGGCACCTCAGGATGAGGTGGCTGGATGGGATCACGGGCGCTCGCCGGCGGCGAGACGCATGTCGGATCGGAGACACGAAACAATGTTGGGCGAGTATTCCCTCGGCGACCTCGGCGCGATCTTCGCCATGCAGGGCTTTGCCGGCCTGATCCTGTTCTCGGTCTATCTGCTGATGGCGCTGGGGCTGGCGATCATCTTCGGCCAGATGGGCGTGATCAACATGGCCCACGGGGAGTTCATGATCCTCGGCGCCTACGTCACCTATCTCTGCTCGGCCTTCTGCCAGAGCTACCTGCCGGCGCTGTTCCCGGTCTACTTCTTCGTCGCGATGGGGCTGGCGTTCCTGGCCTCCGCCGCGCTCGGCATGCTGGTGGAGTGGAGCCTGATCCGGTTCCTGTACAAGCGCCCCCTCGACACCCTGCTCGCCACCTGGGGCCTGTCGTTGATCCTGCAGCAGGCCTACCGCTCGATCTTCGGCGCCCGCGAAGTCGGCGTCGAGCTGCCGTCCTGGCTGATCGGCTCGGTGCAGGTCACCGACACGATCGAGATCCCGGTCAACGGCCTGTTCGTGATGGCCATCACCATCCTGATCACGGTGAGCGTAGCGCTGCTGATCTACCGCTCGCGCTTCGGCCAGCAGGTCCGGGCCGTGATGGCCAACCGCGCCATGGCCGGCGCCGTCGGCATCGATACCGAGAAGGTCGACCGCTACACGTTCGGCCTCGGCTGCGGCATCGCGGGCGTCGCCGGCTCGGCCTTCACGATGATCGGCTCCACCGGGCCGACTTCGGGCCAGCTCTACATCGTCGACACCTTCCTGATCGTCGTGTTCGGCGGCGCCGCGAGCCTCTTGGGCACCATCGCGTCGGCCTTCTCGATCTCGCAGACGCAATCGACGCTGGAGTTCTTCCTCTCCGGCTCGATGGCCAAGGTGATCACCCTGCTCGCGGTGGTCGGCATCCTGATGTTGCGGCCGCAGGGCCTCTTCACCCTCAAGGTCCGGCGCTGAGGATTTCCCGATGACGAATCCGGTCCAGACCCTGACCAAGTCGGTCACCGTCAACGACAACCCGTTCATGAAGCCGGTGGAGTGGCTGAGCTTCGCTCTGCTCGCCGGGGTGATCCTGGTGGTCCTGCCGCTGGCGCTCGACGGGTTCCGCCTCAACCTCGTCGGCAAGTACCTGACCTACGCCTTCGTGGCGCTCGGGCTGGTGATCTGCTGGGGCTATGCCGGCATCCTGTCCCTCGGCCAGGGCGTGTTCTTCGGCTTGGGCGGGTACTGCATGGCGATGTACTTGAAGCTCGAAGCTTCGAGCGTCGCCAACACGAAAATCCAGTCGACCCCGGGCATCCCCGACTTCATGGACTGGAACCAGATCACCGAAGTGCCGTGGTTCTGGCTGCCGTTCAAGAGCCTGCCGCTGACCCTGATCCTGGTGGTGGCGGTCCCGGTCCTGTTTGCCTTCATCATCTCCTACGCGATGTTCAAGCGCCGGGTCGGCGGCACCTATTTCGCGATCATCACCCAGGCGATCGCCGCGATCCTGACGATCCTGATCGTCGGCCAGCAGGGCTACACCGGCGGCATCAACGGCATCACCGATCTGCGCACCCTCCATGGCTGGGACATCCGCACCGACCACGCCAAGGTGATCCTGTACTTCGTCAACGGCGGCCTGCTCATCGCCTGCATCCTGGCGGCGCAATACGTGAAGAAGTCGAAGCTCGGTCGCATCCTGGTCGCCATGCGCGACAAGGAGGACCGGGTCCGGTTCTCGGGCTACTCGGTGGCCGGCTTCAAGGTCTTCGCCTTCTGCCTGGCGGCCGGCTTCGCGGCGATCGGCGGGGCGATGTTCACCCTCCAGGTCGGGTTCATGTCGCCGTCCTTCGTGGGGATCGTGCCCTCGATCGAGATGGTGATCTACGCCGCGGTCGGCGGGCGCCTGTCCCTGTTCGGCGCGTTCTGGGGCACGCTGCTGGTGAACTGGGCCAAGACCAGCTTCTCCGAGAGCTTTCCGGATCTCTGGCTGTTCGGCCTCGGCGCCCTGTTCATCGCCGTGGTGCTCGCCTTCCCGAACGGTCTCGCCGGCATCTGGCGCGAGCAGATCGAGCCCCGCCTGACCCGCCGGGTGAAGGGGCTGCGGGCGCCGCCGCCCGCCATCGCCCCGCCCCACGGCGCTCCGGCCGAGTGAGGACATCATGAACGCCGCGCTCCTCTCCTCCCCCGTGGTCGGCGCCGAAGCGGCGCCGGCGGATTACCTCCTCGCCGTCGAGGCGCTGACCGTCTCGTTCGACGGCTTCAAGGCGGTCAACGACGTGTCGTTCTACGTCGACCCGGACGAGATCCGGGTCATCATCGGCCCGAACGGCGCCGGCAAGACCACGGTGCTCGACCTGATCTGCGGGCGCACCAAGGCCAGCACCGGCTCGATCAAGTACAAGGGCCAGGAGCTGACCAAGCTCTCCGAGAGCGCGATCGTGCAGGCCGGGGTCGGCCGCAAGTTCCAGACGCCGTCGATCTACGACGACCTCACGGTGTTCGAGAACCTGGAGATCTCGTTCCCCCGCGGGCGCTCGGTGTTCGGCGCCCTCACCTTCAAGCGGGACGCCGAGGTCCGCGACCGGATCCACGAGATCGCCCAGACGATTTTTTTGAAGGACCAGCTCAAGGAGCGGGCCGAGTTCCTGAGCCACGGCCAGAAGCAGTGGCTCGAGATCGGCATGCTGCTGATCCAGGACCCGGAACTGCTGATGCTCGACGAGCCGGTGGCCGGGATGAGCGTCGGCGAGCGGATCAAGACCGCCGAGTTGCTCAACCAGATCATCAAGGGCCGCTCGGTGCTGGTGATCGAGCACGACATGAAGTTCGTCGAGGACATCGCCCACCGGGTCACCGTGCTCCACCAGGGCAAGGTGCTCTCCGAAGGCTCGATGGAGCGGGTCAAGAACGACCCGAAGGTCATCGAAGTGTATTTGGGACATTGACCATGGCGTCGCTCCAGACCGCGCACCCGCCGCTCGTCCAGGCGCCCCCCCGCGCCGCGATCCCCGATCTGGACCCGGCGCTGGCCGTCCACGACCTCCACGCCGCCTACGGCCAGAGCGAGGTCCTGCACGGGCTCAGCTTCTCGGTGGCGCCCGGCGAGATCGTCGCCGTGATGGGCCGCAACGGCATGGGCAAGACCACCCTGATGAAGACCCTGATGGGCCTCGTGCCCGTCAAATCCGGGACGATCCGGGTCGAGGGCGAGGAGGTCGCGGGGCTCAAGAGCCACGCCCGGGTCGCCAAGGGCCTCGCCTACGTGCCGCAAGGCCGGATGATCTTTTCCACCATGACGGTCCAGGAGAATATCGAGACCGGCCTGACGGTCACCGGCGCCCGCAAGGTGCCGCAGGACCTGTACGACATGTTCCCGGTGCTGCTGGAGATGAAGGGAAGGCGCGGCGGCAACCTGTCCGGCGGCCAGCAGCAGCAGCTCGCCATTGCCCGGGCGCTCGCCAGCCGGCCGAAGGTGCTGCTGCTGGACGAGCCCACGGAGGGCATCCAGCCCTCGATCATCCGCGAGATGGGTCGGACCCTGAAGAAGATCCGCGACGACCGCGGCCTGTCGATCGTGGTGTCCGAGCAGGTCCTGAGCTTCGCCCTCGACGTCGCCGACCGGGTGATCGTCCTGGAAAATGGCGCCATCGTCCACGAAGCGCCCCGCGCCGGCATCGACGAAGCGCAGGTCGCCCGCTTCCTGTCGGTCTAGCGGACGCAAAAGATCGTCCGAGGGTCGTCATCGCGAGCGCAGCGAGGCGACCCAGGGCGGCGGGACATGTCCGAGCGTGGCGCTGCTGGGTTGCTTCGCTTCGCTCGCAAAGACGGCCGCCCCAGGGACCCGGCAACTACGATCGCAGCAGGGAGTGATAAAAAATGCCCGAGACGCTGATCAAGGTCGATCTCACGCAATCGGCCTACGACAACGAGATGGTGCACAACCGCTGGCACCCGGACATCCCGATGGTCGCCACCGTGAAGCCGGGCGCCGATTTCATCGTCGAGACCTACGACTGGACCGGCGGCTTCATCAAGAACAACGATTCCGCCGACGACGTGCGCGACATCGACCTGTCGATCGTCCACTTCCTCTCGGGCCCGATCGGCGTCGAGGGCGCCGAGCCGGGCGACCTGCTGGTGGTCGATCTGCTCGACATCGGCGCCAAGCCCGAGAGCCAGTGGGGCTTCAACGGCTTCTTTTCCAAGAAGAACGGCGGCGGCTTCCTCGACGAGCACTTCCCCCAGGCTCAGAAGTCGATCTGGGATTTCGAGGGCCTGTTCACGAAATCCCGCCACGTGCCGGGCGTGCGCTTTCCCGGCCTGATCCACCCCGGCCTGATCGGCTGCCTGCCCGATCCGAAGATGCTGGAGACCTGGAACACCCGCGAGAAGGCGCTCTACGACACCAATCCCGAGCGCGTACCGGCGCTCGCCACCCTGCCCTTTGGCCCGACCGCCCATATGGGCCGCCTCAAGGGCGAGGCGAAGGACGCAGCCGCCGCCACCGGCGCCCGCACCGTCCCGCCCCGGGAGCACGGCGGCAATTGCGACATCAAGGACCTGTCGCGCGGCTCGAAGATCTACTTCCCGGTCTACGTCCCCGGCGCCGGGCTCTCCATGGGCGACCTGCATTTCAGCCAGGGCGACGGCGAGATCACCTTCTGCGGCGCCATCGAGATGGCCGGCTGGGTCCATCTCAAGGTCGAGCTGATCAAGGACGGCATGGCCAAGTACGGGATCAAGAACCCGATCTTCAAGCCGTCGCCGATCACCCCGAAATACGACGACCACCTGATCTTCGAGGGCATCTCCGTCGATGAGCACGGCGGCCAGCATTATTTGGATGTTCACATCGCCTATCGGCAGGCCTGCCTGAACGCGATCGAATACCTCAAGAAATTCGGCTATTCGGGCGCCCAGGCCTACTCGATCCTCGGCACGGCGCCGGTCCAGGGCCACATCTCCGGGGTGGTCGACATCCCGAATGCCTGCGCGACCCTTTGGATTCCGACCAAGATCTTCGAGTTCGACATCAATCCCGGCGCCGATGGGCCGACCAAGTTTTTGGACGGCTCGGTCCAGATGCCGCTCTCGCCGGATCTTTGACGGTCCGGTCGTCCCGGGGGCCTCAGTGGACGCGACCTGCCCCCTCTCCCGTGCGGAAGAGGGGACCCGCGCCTTTCCGATAGTGTCTGCGTCTCTGATTTCGCCGGGAGCCTCGAAATGCCCGTCTACGATTACGCCTGCCAGGCCTGCGGGCCGTTCACCGCCATGCGGCCGATGGCGGAGTTCAAGGATCCGCACGCTTGCCCGGATTGCGGGGAAGCCTGCCAGCGGGCCTTCCTCACCGCGCCGCGGATCTCGGGCATGGATGCGGGGCTCAAGGCCGCCCACGCAACCAACGAGCGGAGCCGCCACGCGCCGCGGCGTTCTTCAGGCCACGGGGCAGGCTGCGGCTGCTGCGGACCGAAGAAGACGGCCTCGGCCCCCGCAGCGGCCAAGAGTTTTCCGAGCGCGCGGCCCTGGATGATCAGCCACTGAACCAGCCCTTCCCCCGCCGCGGGCTTACGGACTCGCACGCTCACGAACGCGGCGCGGGTCCCCTCTCCCGTGCGGGAGAGGGACAGGGTGAGGGGTGCGACTTCCCCGGACAAAGCTGATCCCTCACCCCAACCCTCTCCCGCACGGGAGAGGGGGCGCGTCGCAGCCTTCACAGCTCGATGTTCGGACACGGAACCCCCGCGATGGGGGGAGCCGGTGCCTTAAGAGTCAAATAGCAGGAGGAATCCTCGCCATGATGCACGGAGACATCTCGTCCAGCCAGGACAGCGTCGGCGTCGCCGTCGTCAATTACAAGATGCCGCGCCTCCATACCCGCGCGGAGGTGCTGGAGAACGCCAAGGCGATCGGCAAGATGATCATCGGGATGAAGACCGGCCTGCCCGGTCTCGACCTGGTGATCTTTCCCGAATACTCGACCCACGGCATCATGTACGATGCCGCCGAGATGTACGAGACCGCCGCCTCGGTGCCGGGCGCGGAGACCGAGGTGTTCGCCGCGGCCTGCCGGGAGGCCAAGGTCTGGGGCGTGTTCTCGCTGACCGGCGAGCGCCACGAGGAGCACCCGAACAAGGCCCCCTACAACACCCTGATCCTGATGAACGACCAGGGCGAGATCGTGCAGAAGTACCGCAAGATCATGCCCTGGACGCCGATCGAGGGCTGGTATCCGGGCGACCGCACCTACGTCTCGGACGGGCCGAAGGGGCTGAAGATCAGCCTGATCATCTGCGACGACGGCAATTACCCGGAGATCTGGCGCGACTGCGCCATGCGCGGGGCCGAGTTGATCATCCGGTGCCAGGGCTACATGTACCCGGCGAAAGAACAGCAGATCGTCATCTCGAAGGCGATGGCGTTCGCCAACAACGTCTACGTGGCGGTCTCGAACGCTGCCGGGTTCGACGGCGTCTACACCTATTTCGGCCATTCCGCGATCATCGGCTTCGACGGCCGCACCCTCGGTGAGTGCGGCGAGGAGGAGATGGGCATCCAGTACGCCGCCCTCTCAAAATTCCTGATCCGGGATTTTCGCGCCCACGGCCAGTCCGAGAACCACCTCTTCAAGCTGCTGCACCGCGGCTATACCGGCATGATCAACTCGAAGGAGAACCGACATGGGATGTCGGAATGCCCCTACGAGTTCTACCGCCGCTGGATCGAGGATCCCGACGGAACCCGCGACGCCGTTCGGGCCATTACCCGCCAGAGCGTTGGCACCGAGGAATGCCCGATCGAGGGCATCCCGTTCGTCGGCAAGGGCCAGGGCGCGCCAGACCCGGTCCGCTGAGATTACAGGAACCCCATGGACACCACACCCCTCGGCCCGACCGCATTCCGCAGCCCCGCTGTGCTGCTGTCGGGCCCGGTCGACTACGACATGTACAAGGATTTCCGCCGCCAGTTCGGCGCGGCCGGCGAGCGCGACCTCGTCGTGATCGAGCTCTCGACCCTGGGCGGCGACCCGGAGGTCGCCCGGATGATGGGGGAGGACATCCGCTACCACAGCGAGATGAGCCCGGACCGCCGGTTCGTCTTCCTCGGTAAGGCCGCGATCTACTCGGCCGGCACCACCTTCATGAGCTTCTTCGCCCGGCCGAACCGCTACCTGACCCGAGGCACGCGGCTGATGATCCACGAGCGCAAGATGAACAAGCAGCTCCAGGTCCAGGGGCCGCTCACCACCTGCATCGCCGCCGTGACGGCGACGCTCCACGAGATCGAGTGTTCGATCGTGATCCAGAACGAGGGGTTCTCGAACCTGATCCAGGGCTCGGACGTGACGCTGGACGAGGTTTTGGAGAAGGCGCCGGCCAATTGGTATCTGGAGGCGGAGGAAGCGAAGCGGCGGGGGCTGATAGAGGCGGTGATCTGAGAGCCGTGAGCGAGGGTTAGGCCCGTAGCTTTCTCGGCCTCCCCGTCATCGCGAGCGCAGCGAAGCGACCCAGCGACACGCCGGGTTCGAAGATCGTGCGCTGCCCTGGGTCGCTTCGCTGCGCTCGCGATGACGGCGCGGGCTCAAAGTCGCGCCCCTTCGGACCCGAGCCGGAGGGCGAGGGTTTCCACGAACAGCCGCGTCCTGACCGGCGTGCCCGCGGCTCCGGGCCAGACGGCCTGGACCGGAACCGGCGGCGGCTCGAACGCCGACAGGACGACCTTCAAACAGCCCTGATCGAGATCCTCCTGGATCTGCCAGAGGGGAGCCAGGCCGAGGCCCGCGCCCGCGACCACGGCCGCGTTCGCGGATGCGGCGTCGTTGCAGCGGAAGACGCCACGCACCGGAATGCGCGCGACCGTGCCGTCGATCGTCAGCGGCCAAGCATCGCCTTCCGGTCCGAAGGTGCGCACCACGCAATCATGCTCGGCCAGGTCTTCGGGCGTTTGCGGCAGCCCGCGACGGGCGAGATAAGCTGGAGACGCGACCACGCCCCTTCGCAGTTGCCCTAAGGGACGCATCTTCAGGTGCGGCGGACCGGGATCGCCGATCCGGATCGCCAGATCGAGCCTGTCCTCGACGAGGTCGGCGATCCCGTCCGATAGGACGAGTTCGATTTCGACCTGCGGATGGCGCGCCAGGAACGCCGCGGCAGCCGGGACGACGTGCTTCGGTGCGAACAGGACCGAAGCGCCGATCCGCAACGTACCAGCAACCCGGGCGCTCTCGCGCCCGATCTCCGCACGGGCCAGTTCGATCTCGGTCAGCGCGGCCTTCACCCGGGCGTGGAAGGCGAGACCGGCGGGGGTCGGCTGGAGCCGACGCGTCGTGCGCCGGATCAGTTCGACCCCGAACTCGCGCTCCAGCGTCGACAGGGACCGGCTGATCGATTGCAGCGAGACGTCGAGATGACGGGCGGCGGCGGTCAGGCTGCCCCGATCGATGATCTCGATGAAGGCTCGGTAGCGCTCCAGGCTCACCATCATTCTCACGATCTGAGCAACAAACTCTCGCGAAATGGGACAATTGTCTCACCGCGCGTAGAGAATTAGCGTTCCGGACCTGCCGCCACAACAGGATTTGGACATCCGCCATGACGACATCCGTGCCTGCCGACGCGATCGCCGCTCCTGAACCCGCGCAGGTGTCGCGCGGATTGACCCTGATGTTCGCTGTCGCGGCCGGCGTGATCGTCCTCAGCCTGTACGCGTCGCAGCCGCTCGCGGGCGTCATCGGCCCGTCCCTTGGCCTCGGGGTGACCGAGGCGGGGCTCGTCACGACCATCACGTCGCTCGGTTATGCAAGCGGGCTGCTTCTCGTCGTGCCTTTGACGGATCTGGTCGAGAACCGCGCGCTGATCACGCGGACGCTCAGCGCGGGGGTGATCGCCCTGGCCGTTGCCGCCGCGGCACCGTCGGCGCCGCTCTTCCTCGTGGCGTCGTTCCTTGTCGGCCTGACGGCGAGCGCGATCCAGATGCTGGTGCCGACGGCGGCCGCCCTTGCGCCGGTATCCGAGCGCGGACGCGTGGTCGGGAACGTCATGAGCGGCCTGATGCTGGGGATCCTGCTGTCACGCCCGGCCGCAAGCCTCGTCGCCGAATATGCCGGCTGGCGCTGGTTCTACGGCATCCTGGCCGGGCTCGTCGCTCTGCTGACGATCGTCCTCGCCCGGGTCGTGCCCGAACGGCGTCATTCACAGACAGCCTCCTATCCGCGCCTCATCGCCTCCCTGTTCGCCTTGCTGAAACAGGAGCCCGTGCTTCGGCGCCGCGCCGCCTCCCAGGGTCTGTGCATGGGCGCGTTCGGCGTGTTCTGGACCTCCGTGGCGCTGCGTCTGGCCGAGCCGCCGTTCGGACTGAGCCAAACCGGCATCGCCGTCTTCGCCCTGGCGGGCGCGGCCGGCGCCGTCGTGGCGCCCATCGCCGGCCGCGCCGGAGACCGGGGCCAGACACGACCCGGCACGATCCTGGCCCATCTCGGCATTCTCGGCGCCATGGCGCTGGCAGCCTGCGGTGGGGCTGAGGAGGCAGGCACGCGACCGGCCTCGCTCGCCCTCGGCATGATGGTGGTCGCGGCCATTGTCCTCGATCTCGGCGTCGTCGGCGATCAGACGCTCGGCCGGCGGGCGATCAACATGCTGCGGCCCGAAGCCCGCGGTCGCCTGAACGGGCTGTTCACGGGCCTGTTCTTCCTCGGTGTCGCTGTAGGATCGGGCCTTTCGGGCCTGGCATGGGTCCAGGCTGGATGGGCCGGCGTTTGCGCGGTCGGCGCCCTGTTCGGCGCCGCCGCTCTCGTGCTGTCGCTTAGCGACCTTCATCCGTCTGCCTGACGCGACGACGAACGGAGGTCGTCGAACCGCTGCTTACCCCTCCGGGTAATCCGCCTCCAGGCTCGTCTCGCGCCACGCCTCGATCTCGGCGAGGCGTTGCTTTAGCCGGCTCGTGACGGCCTCGTAGCCCCAGGCGCCGAGCACGAGATGGCGGGGCGGGTTGTCGATCTCGGTCACCCGGATCATCGCCTCGCCGGCGCGGACCGGATCGCCGGCCTGGGTGCCGCTCTTCTCGGACGTGGCCTTGAGCCGGGCGCCCGCGGTTTCGGCATAGTCGGGAATCGTGCTCGGGGTCTGGATCAGGGAGCGGCCGGCCCAGTCGGTGCGGAACGGGCCCGGCTCGATGCAGGTGACCTTGATGCCCAGCGGCCCGGCCTCGGCGGCGAGCGCGTCGGAAAAGCCTTCCACGGCGTGCTTGGTCGCCGCGTAGTAGCCGGAGCCCGGGAAGCCGACGAAGCCGGCCACCGAGGTGACGTTGAGGACATGGCCGGAGCGCTGCGCCCGCATCACCGGCAGCACGGCGCGCGTCAGGGCGAACAGACCGAACACGTTGGCGTCGAACTGGGCGCGGATCTTGTCGTCCTCGCCCTCCTCGATCGAGGCCTGGTAGCCGTAGCCGGCATTGTTCACCAGCGCGTCGATCCGCCCGAATGTCTTTGCTGTTTCGCTCACCGCCTGGGCGATCTGGCTCGCGTCGGTGACGTCCAGCGAGAGCGCCAGGACTCGGTCGGCGGCGCTCTCCGCCAGGTCGGCGACCTTGGCCCGGTCGCGGGCGGTCACCACCGCGCGCCAGCCGCGGGCGATGACAAGCCTGGCGAGCTCCCGGCCGAAGCCGGTTGAGCAGCCGGTGATGAACCAGACCGGTTGGGTATTGGGCATGGTGCGTCGTTCCGTGATGATCAGGGCGTCGCCGCCGGCTCGGTCAGCGTATCGATCGACAGCAGGTAGGCAATCAGCGCATCCTGGTCCTGGCGCGACACGCCGGTGCCGGCATCCGCCCAGTAGACGTGGCCTTCGCCGGTAACGCGCGCGATCCGTGCCGTATCCGAGGCTTTGTTCGCAGCGATCACCTTTGCCCGCAGGTCCCGGTCGATCAGGCTGCGAAGGCTGTTCGCCGGATCGGGGGCGATGCCGCGATAGAGCGTGCCCGGAACGCCGAGTTGCATCGCCGGATCGGGGCCGACCGCGATTCCCGAATCGTGCAGGTAGGGCGCGGTCCAGGCCAGCCCGACGAGGTTCGGCACCTTGTAGCCACCTTCGGTCTCGCCCTGCCCCCAGGCGAGCTGGACCTGAGCGAGCTTGTCGCCCGCCAGCGGCACTGGGACGATCACCGGATCGGCCGACAGCGGGAACCGCGTGTCAGTGGCGAAGAGGCTCGGGGGCGAAAGGCGCGCCTCCATCTTGGCACCGGCCCTGGCTCGGGTTGGCTCGGTGCCGATCTCCGCCGCCGGGATGATCCGGTGGTTGGTCAGCGCCGGGCCGGCATGGCAGGCGCCGCAGCCGGCCTTCTCGAACACCGCGCGCCCGGCCTGCACGGCGGCGGGACCCTGCTTGGCGGCCGGCGGGTGGAGCAGGTTCTGGAACGCCGACATGGCGTTGTTGGCGTGGTTGACCGGCTCCCCGGGCACCGAGGTGAACAGGCCGTTGTCGGTGACGTAGTTGGTCGCCGGATAGGTCGGCAGGACCGCGTAGCTGTTGAGCCCGGGCGAGGCCGGCGTCGGGTCTACGCTGCGCAGCACCTCCGACGGCCGGCGCGCCTCGCCGGGCTTGTACCGAAAGGACTCGGTGGCCGCGCCACGCAGGACGATGCCGAGATAGGCCTCCGCATCCATCCCGAACAGCCAGGGTGCGGCGGCGGCGAGCTGGGTCGTGTCGGAATTGGCGGCGTGGACATTGTTGTTGAGCGAAGACAGGCCGGCGAACGGTCCGACCGCTTCGCGCCCGCTCCAGCTATAGGGCTCGCCGTAGGCGGAAAAGCTCGACGGGATCGAAGTCGGATTGGTCACCCGGTCGGCCGAGGAATCGAAGCTGCCCGGCGGCCAGCTCGCCACCTGGACCTTGGTGGCGGCCTCCACGGCCTCTGCGTCCGGAAGGGCGGTCCCGGTCCCGGTGGAGCCGGTGTGCTGGGGGTCGGCTGGGGGCTTGGCATCGGCCTCCGGCACGCTGGCATGCATGAAATAGGCAGAGGAGTTCTTGGCCAGCGCCATCAGCAGCCCGGCATTGAGATCGGTGTTGGGCGCCCCCTCCACGACCTTGCCGGTACCCGGATCGACCGCGGCGTGGCACAGGGCGCAGGTGATGCCCATCCGCAGATGGCCCCGGTCGGAAAAAGTCTTGATCCCGATGATGAAGGCGCCGCCCTTCGGCACGTCGAGACCGGTCGGGACCAGCTCGCCCTTGCGGTAGGTCCGATCGCCGACGCGCACGTCCTGGGCCATGGCGACCTGGAGGTTGGTGGTGCCCTGCCCGCCGAGCTTGGCCACCGCCAGGGCCACCTGGGTGGGCGTCAGGCCGCCGTCGAGCATGCCCATCACGTCGGTGAGGAAGACCTCGTTGCCGAACGTCTCCTGGTAGAAGGCCTGCCGCCCGCGCTCGACCATGGCGGGATCGATCGCCACGGCACCGTTGTTGGCCGAGAGTTCCTTACGGCCCGCTTCGGTGCCGTTCAGGCGGTCAGCCTCCGCGTGCGAGACCCGGCGCCCGAGGACATCGAACGCGGTCTGGATCGGATAGCGGTCCGGGTTGAGCAGGTCCGCGCGGTCCGGCATCGGCGCGTAGCTGAACCGGCCGAGGCCGATTGTTGCACCGGCCGCGACGGTCGCGAGGCCGGCGACGATGAGGATGCGGCGGGGCCAACCCATGGATCGTCTTCGATCTCCTCGGGCCGCCACCCGGCGGGCATGCGGGGAGCGGCGGCCGGCGATCAACGGATGTCCCTGGCCGAGGTTCACCCCGGCGGGCGCACCCGGGTGTCACGTTCTCGCCAGCGGGGGCGGCGTCTGAACGGTCCGTCGGCCTGATCCGCAATGTCGCGATCAGCCCCGGTCGACGCTTTCCGCAGGCAGCGGCCGGAAATACCCGCTCGGCGGGCGCCCGAAGGAGCGTCGGAACACGGCCGCGAAGGCGCTCGGACTGTCGTAGCCGCAATCCAGCGCGACATCGAGGATGGCCCGGCCCTCCGCCAGCAGCGGCAAGGCGTGGAGCATCCGAGCCTGCTGGCGCCACCGGCCGAAGCCGAGACCGGTCTCGCGCTGGAACAGCCGCATGAACGTCGCCCGGCTCATGGCGAGCTCGGAGGCGGCCGCCGCGATGGGATGCGCGCGGGCGGGATCCCGGCAGATCCGATCGCACAGCGACGCCAGGCCGGCATGCTTCGGAGCCGGCAGGTCGAGCGGCTGCACCGGCAGGAACGCCAACTCCAGCATGAGCAGGCGGATCACGGCCTCGGCGACCACCCGGTCCCCTCGCGTCTCGGTGAGGGCGGCAAGCTTGAGGATCAGCTCGCGCAGGAGCGGCGTGACCTCGACAACCCTGCAGCGATCCGGGACTCCGTCGAAGCCGGTCGCGTCGATCAGGAGCGAGCGGAAGCGGATCCCGGCATGGCTGGCGGTGACATGGTTCGTGTCCGGCGGAAGCCAGACTGCCCGGCTCGGCGGCACCACCCAGGTCCCGCTGTCGGTCGTGACAGAGATCACGCCAGCCATCGCGTAGAGGAGTTGTGCCCGCGCGTGGCGATGCAGTGGGCTGGCGAAGCGGTCGCCGTCATGTCGGATGACCGCAATCTCGTCCGTGACCCGAATGCCGTCGATCACCGTCTGAGCCTTTCGCGACGAAGCTTGATCCTCGCACGCGAGAATATCACCGCCGCCTGACCTAGGGCTGGATCTCCGCATCGGGACCGTCGCCGCACATCGCGGCCGACCGGCAGCCAGCGCCTTCCGGGCCGCATTCCCGAGCCATCGATCCCACGGCCGATCCCATCATGCTGACCAACCCCGCCACCAAATACCGCCCGTTCGTCTCCCCGATCGACCTGTCGGATCGCACCTGGCCGTCGAAGCGCCTCGCGACCGCGCCGCGTTGGCTGTCCACGGATCTGCGCGACGGCAACCAGGCGCTCGCCGACCCGATGGATGTCGCCCGCAAGCTGCGCTTCTACGACATGCTGCTCGGCATCGGCTTCAAGGAGATCGAGGTCGCCTTTCCTTCGGCCTCGCAGACCGACTTCGATTTCGTCCGGATGCTGATCGAGGACGATCGCATTCCCGAGGACGTGTCGATCCAGGTTCTGACGCAGGCGCGGACCGACCTGATCGCCCGCACCTTCGCGTCGCTGGACGGTGCCCGCCAGGCCATCGTGCATCTCTACAACGCGACGGCGCCGCTGTTTCGGCGGGTCGTGTTCGGCATGGAGCGGCACGAGATCGTCGCCCTCGCCGTATCCGGCGTGACCGCGATGCTGGAGGAGAGCCTGAAGCGGCCCGGCACGCGCTGGACCTTCGAGTACTCGCCGGAGACCTTCTGCTTCACCGAGCCGGATTTCGCCCTCGAGATCTGCGAGCGCGTGCTCGATGTCTGGCAGCCGACGCCGGAGCGGCCGGCGATCCTCAACCTGCCGACGACGGTCGAGGTGGCGATACCGAATGTCTATGCGGACCAGCTCGAGTGGTTCTGCCGCCACATCTCCCGGCGGGACGCCGTGATCATCAGCGTGCATCCGCACAACGACCGCGGCACCGCCGTGGCCTCGGCCGAGCAGGCGCTGCTGGCCGGCGCGGACCGGGTCGAGGGCTGCCTGTTCGGCAACGGCGAGCGCACCGGCAATGTCGACCTCGTGACGCTGGCGTTGAACCTGTACACGCAGGGCATCGATCCGAAGCTGTCCTTCCCGGCGATCCGCGAGGTCGTGAGCACCGTCACCTATTGCAACGGCCTGCCGGTGCATCCGCGCCACCCCTATGCGGGCGAGCTGGTCCACACCGCCTTCTCGGGCTCGCACCAGGATGCGATCCGGAAGGGTTTTGCCGCCCATGCGCAGCGGAACGACGGCCTCTGGGAGATGCCCTACCTGCCGATCGACCCCGCGGATCTCGGCGAGAGCTACGAGGCGGTGATCCGGGTCAACAGCCAGTCCGGCAAGGGCGGCGTCGCCTGGGTGATCGAGCAGGATCTGGGGTTGAAGCTGCCCCGTGCCCTGCAGGTCGACCTGAGCCGGCGCGTGCAGGTCCTGGCCGACCGGACCAGCCGGGAACTATCGGCCACCGACATCGCGGGCGCCTTCAGGCACGCCTATCACGTCGACGACACGGAGATTTTCGCGCTGGTCGATGACGGGGGCGGCCTGCGCCGACAGGCGGGTTCCGAGCGGATCTTCACGGGCCGGATCCGCCATCGCGGGCAGGAAGTATCGGTGTCGGGGCGCGGCAATGGCCTGATCTCGGCCCTGCTCGCTGCCCTGGCCGACGCGTTCGGCATCGCCCTCGCGGTGGTGGATTATTCGGAGCATGCGCTCCGGCGCGGTTCGGATGCGCAGGCGGCGGCCTATCTCGAATGCAGCCTCGCCGACGGCAGCCCGATATTCGGCGTCGGGATCGACAGCGACGTGGCGACCGCGACCGTGAAGGCCGTGCTGAGCGCGGCGAGTGCAGCCGCATCGCTCGGCCGGTAAGGCCGGGCCGCCCTCGCGCGGCGTCGGCGGAGGCTGCCGATCACCCCAACCTCGGCCCTTGTCCTGAATCGACGGAGCGAGGCGAAGACCTCACGCGGTTGGCCCTCGCATGCGCGGGGGCCGCACAATTTTTCTGACCTTGCGCCAAAGACTTTTTCAGCAGCACGTCCGGGTCATTATGCGTTAGCATGATGTAACGGACTTGCCTGTACTGCAATGCCGCAAATCTTTGATGCGGCGCAACAGTGCTGACGGTCAGAAATTTGGTCGACCGTGCGCCGGAACCCTGCGGGCTCCGCACCGCCGGCCCGTAACAGACTCGGAGACGGCCGGCGCCGAGGCCGGCCGGACATCCGGGCCGGAGGGAGGATCGTGGGCTTCATGCGGAAGAACAAGGTCATCACGGCGGACGAGGCGATCGCGCTGATCCGCGTGAACGACGTCGTGACCACCACGGGCTTCGTCCAGAGCTGCATCCCGGAGGCTTTGCACGCCGCCCTGGAGAAGCGTTTCGTCGAAACCGGATCGCCCCGGGGTCTGACCCTGATCATGACCGCGGGCGCGGGCGACAGCAAAGGGCTGGGCACCGGCCGCCTGCATCATGACGGCCTGCTCTCGCGGGTCATCGCCGCCAATTTCGGCCGGATGCCCAAGGTGGCCCAGGCCGCGCAGAACAACCTGATCCGCGGCTACAACCTGCCCCAGGGGGTGATCTCGCAACTCTACCGGGCCTGCGCCGCCGGCCAGCCCGGCCTGTTCTCGAAGGTCGGGCTGCAGACCTATGTCGATCCGCGCCACGGCGGCGCCAAGGTCAACACGCTGACCACCGAGGACATCGTCAAGCTGGTCGAGGTCGATGGCGAGGAGTGGCTGTTCTACACCGCCACCAAGATCGACGTGGCCTTCATCCGCGCCACCTCGGCCGACCCATCGGGCAACCTCTCCTACGAGAAGGAGGCGCTGACGCTGGATTGCCTCGCCCAGGCCATGGCGGCCCGCAACAACGGCGGCATCGTCATCGCGCAGGTCGAGCGCATCGTCGAGGACGGCTACCTGCTGCCCAAGGACGTGCGCGTCCCCGGCATCCTGGTCGATTGCGTCGTGGTCGCCGAGCCCGAGATGCACCGCATGAATTACGGCGTCATGCACGACGCCGCGCTGGCCGGCGAGATCCGCGTCCCCGTCACCGGCATCAAGCGGATGCCGCTCAACGAACGCAAGATCATCGCCCGTCGGGCCGCCTTCGAGCTGCCGCCGAACGGCGTGGTCAATCTCGGGGTCGGCGCCCCGGAGGGCATCTCCTCGGTCGCCAACGAGGAGAAGATCACCCCCTACATCACGCTGACCACCGAGGCTGGCGCGGTCGGCGGGGTGCTGGCCTCAGGGTCCAGCTTCGGCGCGGCCACCAACGCCGACTGTATCATCGACCAGAACCAGATGTTCGACTTCTACGACGGCGGCGGCCTCGACATGACCTGCCTGGGCATGGCCGAGTGCGACGAAGCCGGCAACGTCAACACCTCGAAGTTCGGCGGCAAGCTCAACGGCTGCGGCGGCTTCATCAACATCTCGCAGAACGCCCGCACGGTGGTGTTCGCCGGAACCTTCACGGCGGGCGGGCTGGAGATCGCCGTCGATGACGGCGTCGTGCGGATCGTGAGCGAGGGCCGGTCCCGCAAGTTCGTGACACAGGTCCAGCAGAACACCTTCTCGGGCCCCTACGCGGTCGAGCGGGCCCAACCGGTCCTCTACGTGACCGAGCGCTGCGTGTTCCAGCTGACCGCCGACGGCCTGGAGCTGGTCGAGGTGGCGCCGGGCATCGACATCGAGCGCGACATCCTCGCCCACATGGATTTCAAGCCGGTGGTGCGCAATCCCGTGCCGATGGACCCGCGCATCTTCCGCGACGAGCCGATGGAGCTGCTCTCCGACCTGCTCAACCTCGATCTGGCCTCGCGCATCAGCTACGACGGCGAGCGCAACATCCTCTTCATCAACCTCGAAGGCTGGTATTGCCGGGTGAAGAGCGACATGGACGAGCTGCGCATGACCATCGTCGAGGCCTGCCGAAAGGCCGGCCAGCGGGTCAACGCCGTGATCAACCACGACGGCTTCCGGCTCAACGAGAACCTGATCGACGACTATGCCGGGATGATCCAGTATCTCCAGGCGAACTACTACGCGACCACGACCCGCTACGTCACGAGCGCGTTCCTGCGCCTGAAGATGGAGGAGGCGCTGACCAAGCGCGGCGTCGCCCCCCACGTGTTCGAGCGCAAGGAGGAGGCCCAGGCCTTCCTGGGCAGCACCGACAAGAAGGCGCGCAAGCGGATCTCCCCGGCCGTCGCCTCGGCGGCATAGGGCTCCGATACGATCGCATCTCTATCGAAGCCTCTGTCAGATCCCCCTTCTTCCAATCTAACCCCCTCATCCTGAGGCGACGGAGCGCAGCGGAGGCCTCGAAGGAGGCCTCCAGGGATCGCGCGGCTGGCTGGAGCGCTCCTTCGAGGCTTGCGCTGCGCGCAAGCTCCTCAGGATGAGGTCGAGGGGTGGATGCCCGCCCCCAGACAGACCCTAATACCCCCGCCCGGCATCGACGCCCCGCGGCGGCTGCCCGGTGCTGCGGTACTCCCGCAGGTTGGCCGCCACCGTGGCGGCTGCGGAGTCCATGTCGGTCGGGCCGGAGATGTGCGGCAGCACGGTCACGCCCGAATGGGTCCAGAGCGGAGACTCGGCCGGAAGCGGCTCGACATCGAACACATCGAGCACCGCATGCGCCAAGTGGCCGGCATCGAGCGCCGCGATCAGGTCCTCGGTCACCACGATCGGCCCGCGGGCGAAGTTGATCAGCGATGCCCCGGGCTTGAGCGCTGCCAGCCGCTCGGCATTCACGAGGCCGCGCGTCTCCGGCGTCAGGGGCACCAGGCAGACGAGGATGTCGCAGCGCCCGAGCATCGGCGCGAGACCGTCCGCGCCATGGAGCGTTTCGATGCCCGCGATGGTCTTGGGCGTCCGGCTCCAGCCGGTGACGGAGAACCCGGCCCCGGTCAGCCGCTCGGCCGCCGCCGTGCCGAGCGCGCCGAGGCCGAGCAGGCCGACCATCGTGTCGGCAGGCTTGCGGTAGGGATGCGGCTGCCAGACCCGCTCGCGCTGCTGGCGGGCATAGGCCGGCATGTCGCGCTGGAGGTAGGTGGTCCAGGCCAGCACCGCCTCGGCCATGGCGCGGGCCATCTCCCAGTCGACCAGGCGGACGATCGGCAGCGGCCGGTCGAAGGCGCCGACGAGCTTTTCCACGCCGGCCCACAGGCTCTGCACCCAGACGAGGCCCGGCAGGGCGGCGACCTCGGCGGGATCCGGGTTCGCCACGATGGCGACCTGCGCACCCGCGCACTCCGCATCCGTCATCCGGCGGAACGGAACCAGCCGCTCCCCGGGCATCGCGGCCGACAGGATCTGCAGATACTCCGCCTCCTGCGCCGGGCTCTTGCACCCGACCAGTGCGACAACCTCCGCCATCCTCGAACTCCGTACGCGTCTCAGGCTACGCCCGCTCGGGGCGATGCAGGCGCTGTGCCTGGCCGAGGCGGGTTCGCCAAGTCAGCTGCCAAGTCGGCTGCCAAGTCAGCGCGCCTCGACGAGTGCCGGGTAGACGAAGCGGACGTTGCGCCGCCCCTCGGGGATCACGGTCTCGGCGCGCTTGCGCAGGCTGCCGGTGGTGACCGGCACCGCCACCTCGGTGGGCCGCAGGCGCCAGCGCTCGGCGCTCGCCATCGGGACCGGCGGCTTCGGGCGTTCCAGATGCCGGTCCGCGCCCTCGGTGGGGACGGTGGCGAGCCCGGCCAGAGTCATGACGGCGAGGAGGCCGTACCGGGACCGGCGCAGCGGCCGGGAACGAGGGGGTGGCGTGGACATGTCAGGGAACCCGCGTGGACACGCGAGTTCTGCCTGTCACGGGTGAAGACGGGATCGAACCGAATCGATTCCCAACCTGTTCCCAACACCTGCGTCGAGTCGCGGTAAACGCCGAGTCTTGAGGCACGGTAAACGAACCCATTGGGAGGACGCACAGGCATGGCGAGCAAGGTTGAGGGAAGCGCCGGGACACCCGAGCGTGCGGAGATCGGCCGCGTCATCGACACCGACATCTCCGCGCGACTGGATCGGCTGCCCTGGGGCCGCTTCCACGTGCTCGTCATCGTGGCGTTGGGCATCACCTGGGTGCTCGACGGGCTCGAGGTGACGCTGGCCGGGTCCCTGGTCGGCGCCCTGCGCCAGCCGCCGATGTCGTTCTCGGAATTCGATGTCGGGCTCGCCGCCTCCTGCTACCTCGTCGGCGCGGTCACCGGCGCCCTCGGCTTCGGCTGGCTGACCGACAGGATCGGCCGCAAGAAGCTGTTCTTCATCACGCTGGCCCTCTACCTGATCGCGACCGCGGCCACGGGCCTGTCCTGGAACGTCGCGAGCTTCTGCGTCTTCCGGTTCTTCACCGGCGCGGGCATCGGCGGCGAGTACACGGCGATCAACTCGACCATCCAAGAGCTGGTCCCGGCCCGGGTCCGCGGCTGGACCAACCTGGTCATCAACGGCTCGTTCTGGATCGGCGCGGCGCTCGGCTCGTTCATGTCGATCGTGCTGCTGCGGCCGGAGGTGATCGATCCCGCCTGGGGCTGGCGCGTCGCCTTCTTCACCGGTGGCGCCATCGGCCTCGTGATCCTGCTGCTGCGCACCTGGATCCCCGAGAGCCCCCGGTGGCTCGCCACGCACGGCTACGCCGCGGAAGCCGACCGGGTCGTCACCGGCATCGAGAAGCGCTTCACCGACGAGGGCGTGACCCTGCCGCCGGTGGACGAGAGCAAGCGCATGAAGGTCCGGACCCGCGACCACACCCCCCTGTCGGAGGTGTTCCGGGCCCTGTTCGTCACGAACCGGTTGGCTACGATGGTCGGGCTCGCCCTGATGGTGGCGCAGGCGTTCTTCTACAACGCGCTGTTCTTCACCTACGCGCTGGTGCTGGAGCGGTTCTACGACGTGCCGGGCAACAGCGTCGGCTGGTACCTGCTGCCGTTCGCGCTCGGTTCGTTCCTCGGCCCGCTGCTCCTCGGGCGGCTGTTCGACACGATCGGCCGGCGCCAGATGATCGCCTTCACCTATGGCATCTCGGCGGTGCTGCTGGTCGCCGTGGGCCTGCTGTTCCGCCTCGACGTGATCGGGCCGGTGGGGCAGACTGCCGCCTGGATGGTGGTGTTCTTCTTCGCGTCCGCCGCGGCGAGCTCGGCCTACCTGACCGTCTCCGAGACCTTCCCGCTGGAGATCCGGGCGCTCGCCATCGCGGCCTTCTACGCGGTCGGCACCGGCATCGGCGGCGTTTCCGGGCCGCTCCTGTTCGGCAGCCTGGTCGAGACCGGCTCCCGCGACTGGGTGCTGTTCGGCTACGGGATCGGCGCCGCGCTCATGCTGATCGCCGCGGTGGTTGGCGGGGTCTGGGGCACGGCCGCGGAAGGCAAGTCCCTGGAGGACGTGTCGAAGCCGCTGGCGGCCGCGTAGGCAGAAGACAGCCCCCTGAGCCGGATCTCCTTGCGTTCAACGCATCGAGATCCGGCCGAACGGGCACGCGACATCCGCTCAGACCAATCTGATCGGGCCGCCATAGTGTGCGAGGGTCCGATCGGCCGTGACGAATTCAAGTCCCTCGACCTGGGCCTGTGCGATCAAGAGCCGATCGAACGGGTCGCGATGGACGGGCGGAAGGCCGGCGACAGCGGCCGCATGAGCCCCTGTCACCGGAAGCTCGATATAGCCGCTGTCGAGCAAACCTTTCCGCAGGTGCTTCGCATCGACCTGAAAGTCGTTGCGACCCAGCCCGCTTTTGATCGCAATCTCCCACAGGCTCGCCGCGCTGAACACGAGCGTATGCGCAGGATCCTCGATGAGGCGGCGTGCGGCAGATGTCAGCCGGTCGGATCCTGCCGCAGCCCAGAGCAGGATATGTGTATCGAGCAGATAGCTCACCGGCCTTCGAACGCCGCCGCGATCTCTTCGCTACCCATCCGATCGAAATCGTCCGGGATGCGGATGGACCCAGCCAGAAATCCGATCCGCGAGGTCTTGGCTGACGCCGGTGCGTCGAACGGGACGACACGAACCAAGGGCTTGCCGTCTTTCGCGATGATGAACGGCTCGCCCGAGGCAGCCTGCTCCACGAGGCGCGGCAGGTTGGTCTTGGCGTCCTTCAAAGTGACCGTCCGCATCGATCCGGTCCCAACTCCACACACGCCCGCCGCCGCGCGACGACCGCATGGGTGATCGTAAACCCTCAGCCGTCTTTCCGCCAAACCTGCCCATGGTAGACGAAGCGCCGGCCCTCATTGGCGAGGGCGGCCAGGCCCTTGAAGGCCGGGTCGTGGACCGTGATGACGCTGGTCGGGATCTGGCGCATCATCTCGGCGAAGGGCGCCTTGCGCTCGAACGCCTCGCGAAACCCGCTCTCCTCCAGCACCTTGACGATGCGCGGTGCGATGCCGCCGCCGATATAGACGCCGCTGGTTGCGAGAAAAGTCAGGGCGAGGTCGCCGCAGACGCGGCCGAGCAGGCGGCCGAACAATTCCAGCGCCTCCGCAGCGTGCGGGTCCGAGGCGTTGAGCCCGGCCTCGGTCACGGCCGCCGGGTCGAGCTTCTCGTGCGGCTGGCCGGTGCGGACATGCGCCACCGCTGCGTGCAACCGCGCCAGGCCCGGCCCCGACAGAACCGCCTCGACGGTGATGCGCCCGTCGACCCGCTCCAGCGCGTGCCAGATCTTTTCTTCGAACGCGTCCGCCGGGCCGAAATCGGTGTGACCGGCCTCCGTGGAAACGATGGCGAGGTGGGCCGAGTAGGGCACCAGGGCCGCCGCCCCGAAGCCGGTGCCGGGCCCAAGCACGACCCGGGCGCCCCCTGGAATCGTCGGACTGGGCCCGACCGGCGTGAGGTCGTGGGGCTCGATATCGGCCGCGCCGGCCGCGACCGGCACGTAGTCGTTCACCACCACGGCCGAGGAGAGCCCGAAATCCTTCGCGATGCGCTCGCCGCCGATCCGCCAGTGCGCATTGGTGAGTTGGGGCTCCGGCCCATCGACCCGCCCGCCCATCGCCAGGATGGTCGAGCGCGGCGGCGGCAGAGCATCGCCGCCCTTGGCCAAAGCCGCCTTGATGGCGTGCGACGGATCGGGATGGTCGGCGGTCGCCTCGTGCGAGAGCAACTGGGGCTCGGCGCCCTTCTCGGCGATCAGGCCGAAACGGGCGTTCGTGCCACCGATGTCACCGATCAGAACCGGAAACTCGAACATCGACGAAGGGCCTTTTCCTGAGCTGGCTCACAACGAGGCAGGACGCGTGCCTGCCGCCATGCGACGAAGGATAGGGCAGGCTCACGCCGGCGGCAGGGCCTCGGGGTTGATCGTGCCGTTCTCCGCCCAGTCCCGCAGCAGGGCGCGGACGGCGGCCGGGTCGGGCAGGCGCCGGCTCGCCACGGTGTCGCCGTCGCCGACCCGGACGGCGATGCCGCCATCCTCGTTCACGGACGCGAAGGCGATCTCATCGGTGCGGTCGTCGCCGAAGAACACCGGCCGGCGGCCGGCATAGGGGGGCTGTTCCAGGAAGGCGCGGATCGCGTGCGCCTTGGTCGCCTGTGCCGGGACGATCTCGCCCACCGCCTTGCCGAGCTGAAGCCGGTAGGCGCCCCCGAGGGCTTCGGCCGCGTCCTTGACCAGCGCCTCGGCCCGACCGGCATCCTCGGCGTTCGCCAAGCGCCAATGCACCGCCACCGAGGCACCCTTGTCCTCGATCAGAACGTCGGCGAGCGCCCGGCTCTCGGCATGCAGGCGCTCGACCTGACGGCGCAGCTCCGGATGGTCCTCGGCCCGGCCGCCCGACAGCGCCCCGCCGACCCGGCGCTCGACGCCGTGCAGCCCCGCCGTGTCGAGGCGGGACGGCGCCAGAAAACCGTCGATCACCGAGACCGGACGGCCGGTCACGATCGCCAGCGCCCCGCCCAGCCGGTCACGCAGCCGTTCGAGCGTCTCGACCAGGCCGGGCTCGACCTGCACGGCATCCGGCCGCGGCGCGATCTCGGCGAGCGTTCCGTCGAAGTCGAGGAAGAGGGCGATGTCCATCGCGGTCGGTCCCGGGCGGTGAGCGTCGGGCACGGGCTAGCATGCGACGACGGCGCGAGAAACGGTCACCTGCATCAACCTATCGCTTACCCTGGATACGATATACGCCCGACCCGTCATGGCCCGCCCGCTTTCCCGTCCGATCCCCGACCCGACGAACCCCGGCGACGAAAGCGTCTGGGACTATCCACGCCCCCCGCGCCTCGAACGGGTGTCGGAGACGCTGCGGGTGGTGCTCGGCGGCGCGGTGTTCGCGCAGACCAAAGCCGGCTACCGGGTGCTGGAGACAGCCCATCCCCCGACCTACTATTTTCCGCCCGGCGACGTGATGGCCGGCGTGCTCTCGGGGCCGCGCCGTGGCGGGATCTGTGAGTGGAAGGGGCAAGCCGTGCTGTTCGACGTGCATGGCGGCGACCGGCTGGCACCCAGCGCCGCCTGGTCGTACCCGGACCCGACGCCGGGCTTCGATGCGATCGGCGGCTACGTCGCGTTCTACGCCCTGCCGATGGATGCCTGCTTCGTCGGCGACGCGCGGGTCACGCCCCAGCCCGGCACCTTCTACGGCGGCTGGATCACCCCCGGCATCGTCGGCCCGTTCAAGGGCAGCCCGGGCACGATGGGCTGGTAACTTCGCCGCCGCGCGCTTTATCGTTCCTCGCCGAGTCTTACCGGCCGAAGGAGACGCCATGAGCGCGCTGACCGAGATCGACCCGACAGGCGCGGGGTTCAGCCCGCACGGGCTCGCACGGATCGCGCCGTGGATGGACCGACTGGTGGATGAGGGCCGGCTCGCCGGCCTGTCGGTTACGGTGGCGCGACGGGGCAGCGTCGCTTTCGCCCGTGCCTGCGGCCAGGCCGACCTCGCCCGTGGCACGCCGTTCACCCTCGACACGGTGACCCGGATCTACTCCATGACCAAGCCGCTCACCTCGGTGGCGGTGATGCAGCTCTACGAGCAGGGCCGGTTCCAGCTCGACGATCCGATCGCGCGGGTGCTGCCGGACTTCGCCGAGATGCGCGTCGCGGTCGGCGGCAACCGGGCGAAGATCGAGACCGAGCCGGCGCGCCGCCCGATCACTGTCCGCGACCTCCTCACCCACACGGCCGGCCTGACCTACGGGTTCATGGAGGCGACCCTCGTCGACGCGCAGTATCGCGAGCACGGCATCGACTACCTGGCGCGCGAGGGCAGCCTCGCCGAGATGACGGCGCGGGTCGCCAGGATGCCGCTGCTCGCCCAACCCGGCAGCGCCTGGAACTACAGCGTCGCCACCGACGTGCTGGGCCAGTACGTGGCTTCCCTCACCGGCCGCCCCTTCGCCGACTACCTGCGCGAGGAGGTCATCGGCCCGCTCGGCATGGTCGACACCGACTTCCATGTCCGCCCGGAGCTGATGCCGCGCTTCTGTGCGACCTACGTGTATGACCGGGCGCGCAAGCTCAAGCTGTTCGACGATTCCGTTGAGACCGCCTTCGCCCAGCCGCCGGCCATCGCCTCGGGGGGCGGCGGCCTCGTCTCGACGGCGGCCGACTACCACCGCTTCTGCCGGATGATCCTCAACGGCGGGACGCTCGACGGCAATCGGCTGCTCGGGAGGAAGACCGTCGCGCTGATGCTGGCCAACCACCTGTCCGGGGATCTGGCGGCCATGGGCACGCCGCGCTTTGCCGAGACCTCCTATACCGGGATCGGTTTCGGCCTCGGCTTCTCGGTGATGCTCGACCCGGCCCGAGCCCAGATCCTCGGCACGCCCGGCGAAGTCGCCTGGGGGGGCCTTGCCTCGACCGCCTTCTGGATCGACCCCGCCGAGGATCTGTCCGTCGTGCTCATGACACAGCTTGTGCCGTCCTCGGCCCTGCCGATCCGGCGGGAGCTGCGGGTCCTGACCTACGCGGCCCTCGACGATTGAGGACTTGTTGGAGCGAGGTTTCCCACCCTCGACCTCATCCTGAGGTGCTGCGCAGCAGCCTCGAAGGAGGGCTCCAGGGATCGCGCGGCCGGCTGGAGAGCTCCTTCGAGGCCCGCTGGCGCGGGCACCTCAGGATGAGGGTGAGATTTGGACATCCGATCATCTCAACGGTTGTTCGATCGAAATCGCACACCGATAAGATACGGTCCAAACGCGCCATGGATTATTGCGGAGCGGGGGCGTCCGCGGCCGGCTTCGCCGGCGCCTTCGGGGCCGCCTTGGCGGTGGGCTTGGGCGGCGGCGCGGTGACGAATTCCGGGTCGCTGCGCGGGCCGTTCGGCGCGTTGGTCGGGCCGGGGAGCTGGCCCGGCGCGAGGTCGACGACCTTGTTCCAGGTCTGCGACTTGCACAGGAAGGCGATCAGGCAGCCCCGCACCGTCAGCTCGTTGGGCGCGTCGGTCCAGATCGTGACGTCGTAGGACTTGCCGTCCTCGGAATTGTAGATCTTGCCCTCGTAATGGGCGTCGGCGTTCAGCTTCAGGCCCATGATCAGCTGGTGGCCGAGGGAGGCGCGCGCCTGCTTCTTCGGGTCTGGGTTCTTGAAGTCGATCCGCGGCTCACCCTTGTCGTTGAGCGGGACCTTCAGCCAGACCACGTAGCCGCACAGCCGGTCATTGGCGGCACCGCACTTCTCGAGGCGGACGCGGGCGCGGCCGTCCTCGGTGAGATAGGTGCCGCTGGGGTCGGCCGGAGCCGCGGCCTGCGCGGGAGCCGCCAGCGCGGCGAGCGCCAGGACCGCGAGCGGCGCGAGCCGCCGACCGATCGAAGACATCATCATACCCGAACTCCCTGCCTCGCGAGCCGTGAAGGGACGAGACCGCCCACCATGCGGAAGGCCCCTAGCTCGCGTCATTGCGCTGTCGCCCGGCCGGAACCAGGCGACGCGCGCGTCCTGCCCGCCCTCTCCCGCGCGAAGTTGTCCGCATCATGACGGCGTTGCCTGGGACGCTGGGGTATTGGAAAGTCTTCGCGTCGGTTGAGACCGTGTCAAACGCGAGTCGGCGGCACGCTCCGGCCGGGTCCGAGCTGGCGCTGCATCAGGGTCACGTCGAGCCAGCGTCCGTGCTTGTAACCCACCCCCGCGAGGATACCGACCGGTGTGAAGCCGAGGCCCGCATGCAGCGCGACGGAGGCGGGCGAGTCGCTCTCGGCGATGACCGCGACCAATGTCCGGCCGCCGATGCGCTCGGCTTCCGTAATCAGCGCGGCGAGTAGCGCCCGTCCGATACCGGTGCCCCGGGCCGCCCGCGCGACGTAGATCGAGTCCTCAAGGGTCGAACGATAGGCCGCGCGCTGGTGATAAGGGCCGGCATAGGCGTAGCCGGCGACATGGCCGTCCCGGACGGCCGCGAGATACGGGAAGCCGCCTTCGCGCACCACGGCGAACCGGCGGGCCATCTCCTCGACGCTCGGCGGTTCCAGCTCGAAGCTGGCCGTGCCGGTGCGGACGGCATCGCCGTAGATGGATGCGATGGCCGCAATGTCGGCCTCGGTCGCGGGGCGGATCGCCTGGGTCACGGCACGAGCCTATCCGCGCCACGCGCCAAACGGAAATGCGCGATCACCCCGGGGGGCCGGGTGATCGCGCGCGGTTCGTCACGGGCCGATCGCGTCGCGGGGCTGCGCGGGGATGGACGCCGGCCCCGCCCGCGATCGAAGCGCCGTGCGAACCGATTACTCGGCCGCGGTCATCTCGGCGGTGAAGTGGCCGCACCAATCCTTGGACGCCACCACCGGCCACAGGCCCTTCGACTGCGGCGCCGGCTGGCTGACCGGCGGGTTGAAGCGGCAGAGACCCTCGTCGCCCTGGGCCTGGGCGCCATTGAGCTTGTGATCGTCGAAGAAGCGGCAGCTCTCGCAGGCAGCGTTCGCGGTACCGGTCATGGTGTCTCTCCGTCGTCGTGAAGGCTTCGGCAGGGGCCGAAGTAGGGCCGCCCGCTCACAGTTCTTAATTAGAACAGCTCCAATGAACGGTCAAGCGTCCGGTCCTATCAGGCGCTCCGGGGAAACGATCGGCTCGGCACCGCCCGACCGGCAGCGACGGCCGGCCGCAGAGCCCAATCCAAAACGCGTGAAGCCGGACCCCCGATCGGGGATCCGACTTCACGAGGCCGTCGGTATCGTCGGGTCACCGCTCTGTCGGGCGCGGCGCCTGTGTGGGACGAGCGGGGTCGATCAGCCCTGCTTGTCCTTCTTGTTGGCCCGGTGGTGGCCCACCGCGCAGCCGGCGGCAGCGCCCATCTTGCCGTGCCCGGCCATATGCCCGGCGACGCCGCCGACGACCGCGCCCTTGAGACACCCCTTCGCCTCAGCCGGCGCGCCGAGCACGAGAGCGCCGATCGTCAGCGCGGAGGCCAGTGCGATCCGATATGTCATTGCGTTCTCTCCCATCGTGTCGGTTGCAACGGCCACGCAACCCGACACGTTCCGCGAGCATCCTACCGTGCCAGCCCAGTCACCAGCCGGAGCAGGTCCGATTGCCGGGTCGCGCCGGTCTTGGCGAAGATCGCCTTCAGCTGCGACCGCGCGGTGGCGGCGGTGATCGCGAAGCGACCCGCTGCCTCCGCGAGGCTGAGGCCGCCGGACAGCGCCTGGGCGAGGCGCGCCTCCGCGGGGGTCAGCCGGTAGGCGACCTGAAGGATGGCCGCCGGGGGAACCGGCGCACTGCCGGGGACGCTGGCGATCAGCAGCGTGCTCCCGCCCGCGAACAAGCCCCGGCTGGGACCGACCAGCGGAACGACGTGGAGGGCGATCGGCAGTGCATCGCGCCGCGGCACCACCACGGCGGAGATCGGCGGTCGCCCGCACGGCCGCGACAGCGCCTCGAGCTGCCGCGCGGCCTGCCCCTCCTCGGCGGTGAGACGTCCGCTCGCCAGCTTCAGGTCGCGGCCGAGCAGGCCTGCGAACGCCGTGTTCCAGCGGATGGCCTTGCCCTCGGAATCCAGGATCATGGCGGCGCGCCCGAGGACGTCGAACGCCTCCGTCAGCCCGGCGAGCCGCGCCTTCTCGACCATCGTGGTGAGAAGCCCCGCGCGTCGGAGCAGCGGTGCCAGGGTGGCGAGACGCGCCTGCTCGTCGGGCTCGTACAGGCCCTGCGCCACGGTCCTCTGCAAGGCCAGGCACCAGAGCCGCCCCCCCGCCTCGAAGCCGATTCCAGCGAACCAGCGCAGGCCGCTGGAAGCCAGCAGATCCTGGTAGAACGGCAGGCGCTCGATCTCCTCGGGGGTCGTGAAATCCTGGTCGACCGCGATGCCCCGGGTCCGGATCATCGGCAGCCCGCGGAAGCGGTGATCCTCCCGGTGCCAATTCTCCTCGAAGTAGCGCTTCGAGGATTCGGCGAGCGAGGCGGTAGTGATCGCGTCCAGCCCCGTCCGGTCGGTGCGCAGGAGCAGCGCGCCCTCACTCCCGGAAGCCCGCGCCACCCGCTCCATCAAGTCCGGCCAGCGGGCCGGATCGACCACCGCCTCCTCCAGGTCTTCCCGGAAGGTCATCTCCAGATCATCGCGCAGGCGCGCGACGGGATCGGGATTCAGGCCGGGCATGGCGCTCGACTCCGGGGCGGCGGTGACCGGCAATCAGGACCGCAATGCTCCGGATTCATCAGAACATCGCCTAAGTTTCGATCGAAGTTCTATTAATCGAACCGTCAAGATTGAGCAAGCATCTGAAGAGATGGCGTTTTCGGTCGATCGATTTCGGCCGATGGACTGATGATCGGGCCGATTGGGGCAGGCCGTCATGCCGCGCAGGCGGCGTCCGCGGATCCGCTGTCGCGAGGCGATGAGCGTCGGTCGGCCGCGAGGCAGGGCGTCGCGGCGAGGCCTCGTTCCCCCGCGGCAGCTCCGCAGTTTGCCACAAGGCCGCAATCACAACTTCTGATAGAGTTTGGCCGGGCCGGGTTCAAGCCTCGTTAACCAAACCCGTCGATTGTATCGCTCTGCGCGGTTCGATCACGAGTTGTCATCGGACGGGCGCAGTCGAGCATGGTGCGGCTGAAGGTCGATGGCGTTTTTCCTGTCTGCGTTCCTCGGCGCGGCGACCCGGCGCGTCTCCCGAGCCTCCAGCGTCGCGGATCATCCGCGAGGCCGTACCGTCGCGCTGGCGGTCCTGACCTGCGTACCGTTGCTGACGGGTTGCACGACCGGCAAGCCTCAATCGGCCGGGCGATCCGGCCCGGACGTGACGCAGACCGGCTCGATCCCCGACGGCCTGCCGCCCGCCATCGTCGCCGCCGCGCAGGAGGAGGTCGGGCGCACCATGCGCCTTGGGCTCGCCAATTACCGGCTCAATGTCGGCGACAACCTCGAAATCTCGTTCCTGATCGACTCGAGCGTGGTCCAGCCGACCTACCGCCTCAACCCGAGCGACGAGTTCGACGTCGATTTCCGCACCCATCCGGAATACAACCGTACCGTGCTGGTGCGGCCGGACGGCCGGATCTCGCTGCCGGGCAAGAACGGCATCAAGGTCGCCGGGCTGTCGCCCGAGGCTGCGGCCGCGCTGATCAAGACCACCTACGACGACGTGCTGATCGACCCGGTCGTTACGATCATGCTGCGCAAATTCCGCACCGTGACCGATGATTTCCGCGAGCTCACCCAGCGGGCCGATATGGGCCGCGTGAAGGTCCTGGCGATCGAGCCGGACGGCAAGATCAACCTGCCGATGGTGCCGCCGGTCCAGGCGGCGGGCCGGACCGTCACCGAGCTCGCCGGCAACCTAACCGCGGCGTACCACCGTCAGCTCTCCACGGTCAGCACGAGCGTGCGGCTCGCGAGCCTGGTGCCGGCCAACACCATGGTGTTCGGCGAGGTCCGGGCCCCGGGGCCGGTCACCCTTCAAGGCGCCCGCACCCTGGCGCAGGTCCTCGGCTCGGCCGGCGGCATCCTCCCGACTGCCGCAGGCGAGGCCGTGCGCATTATCCGGTTCGACGCCGAAGCCGCGGGCAGCGTCCGCATCGTCGATATCGGGGAACCGGGATTGGCCGACTCGATCATCGTGCCGCCGAACGCCACGGTCTACGTGCCGCCATCGCTGCTGGCCAAGACCGCCCGCGCCGTCGACCTGGTGGTCCGCCAGATCCTGCTCTTCAACGGCACCGGCTTCGGGGTGAACTACATCACTGGCCCCTCCGCCAGCACCTCCACCAGCGCCACCGTGAGGTCCGGGACGTGACGAAGCCCGACCTGTCCCGGCCCGACCGGACCGCACCCGACGCCTTCGAGGATATCACCTTCGATCTCCGCGACGCCCTGGCGGCCCTGTTCCGGCACATCCGTCCGGCGCTGCTGATCCTGACCGCCGCGATCCTCGGCGCCGGCATCTACCTGCTGCTGACGCCGGCCGAATACACGGCCGACGCCAAGCTGATCATCCGCCTCGGCCGTGAGAAGTCGGCCGGCTCGGTCCAGGGCGGCGCCAACCAGAACTACATGTTCTCCGAGCGCGCGCAGAACGTGAACAACGAGGTCGAGATCCTGCGCGACCCGAGCATCGTGCGTGACGAGTTCGCGGCGCTGAAGGCGATCACCCCGGCCGGCGATCTGGGCCCGCCCCCCGAGGATTGGATGGACTGGCTGATCTACCAGGGCCGCGTCGCCATGCGCGGGGCCAAGGCGGTCAAGACCTGGGTCGTGGATACGGTCCGCATCCCGTTTGAGGCGCTGGGCCTGCTGCGCCACCTCAGCCCCGACGAGAAGCTGTTCGAGGCCTATCTCGCCTCCTTCAAGGTCGTGTTCGTCAAGGAGACGGACGTGATCCTGACCGGCTTCACCTGGACCGACCCGAACTTCGCCGCCCAGGCCCTGAACCGGCTGCTCGACGCCTATAAGCGCCGGCATGTCGAGGTCTATGCCGACGAGACCCCGGCGACCTTCTACCAGGGCAAGCTGGAGCGGGCGCGCGCCGACCTCGCCGCCATCGACACGCAGCTCGCGAAATCCCTGAAGGGCAACAACACCGCGAGCTTCGAGATCGAGCAGCAGAACGACCTCGGCACCCTCTCGGACCTCGCCCGGCAGAAGTCGGCTGCCCAGATCGAGCGCGAAGGCGTCGAGTCCCGGCTCAAGCGCACCCGCGAGACCGGTCCCGACCGTTGGCAGCCGACGCCGCCCGACGCAGACCCGACGGTGGCGGCCTTCGACACGCGCTGGGCGGATCTCAGGACCAAGCGGGCGGAGCTCGCCGTCCGGTTCCGGCCGACCGCGCCCGAGTTCGTCAGCCTCGACCGGGATCTCACCGCCCTGACCCGGCAGAAGTACCAGGCCCTGATCGCCGCCGACACGGCCCGCCTCGCGGTGCTGGCGGAGAAGATCCAGACCATCACGGGGATCGAGGCCGGCCGGCGCAAGGCCGCCATCGGCCAGAGCGACGCGGCGCTGGCCTACGGCCGGCTCGCGCAGCAGAAATCCCTGCTCAGCGACGAGATCACCGATACCCAGAAGCGGATCGACGCCCTGCGCACCGGCACCGGGCTCGACGCGCAATCGGTGACCTCCTCCGCCTTGGTGGCGCGCGCCGTGCCGCCGCGGCTGCCCTCCGGCCCGAACCGGCCGCTGATCCTCGGCCTCGCGGCCGGTCTCGGCCTGCTCGCGGCGCTCGCCTACGTCGCCCTGGCGGAAATCCTGGCCCAGACCTACCGCAGCGCGTCCGAGGTCGCCCGCTCCCTGCGGGTGCCGGTCCTGGCCGCCGTGCCGCTGCGCTCGGGCACCGCCCGCCGGCCCCGTTTCGGGGGATCGGCCGCATGATCGCCGCCGCTACGCAGATGATCGACCTGGCCGTGCTGGAGCCGGCACTGGTCCAGCTCAGCCGCCACGAGACCCGGCTGCGCCGGGTCGGGATCACCGCGGTCCAGCCCGGCGAGGGGGTGAGCACGCTGGCCCGCGAACTCGCCGGCGCCTATGCCCGCCGGGGCCGCACCGCGGCGCTGATCGAGGCGAACTGGTCGCGGCCGTCGCTGGCCGAGGCCTACGGGCTCACCGGGCGGCCGGGCTTCGCCGACATCGTCGCCGGCGACGTGGCGCCGAGCGTCGGCGTCCATCCGGTCGCCGACGGCCTCAGCATCGTCCCGGCCGGCAACGCGGCGGCGATCCGGCGGGCGACCCTGGACGACGGCCGCGTCGAGGATTTTTTGGCGCTGGTCGACGAGCGCTTCGACCTCGCGATCCTGGATTGCGAGCCGATCACCGAGATCGGCGACGCCGCGGCGCTCTCGCCCTTCGTGGACGGGTTCGTGGTGGTGATCGGCGCCGAGCGCACCCGGCGGGCGGTGGCGCAGCGGGCGCTGGCCGACCTCAAGGCCGCCGGCGGCGCGCCACTCGGCATCGTCCTCAACGGCACCCGCCGGCCGATCCCGAAATGGCTGTACCGGTGGCTCGGATGAGCGGCGCGCCTTCCTGCATGAGCAACGGGCCGGGCGGATGTGGGTTCGGCATGCCTTCGTCTCGAACGACGGACGAGGCGCGGGTCCCCTCTCCCGTGCGGGAGAGGGACAGGGTGAGGGGTCCGGGTCTTCCGGAAAGGGCGGATCCCTCACCCCAACCCTCTCCCGCACGGGAGAGGGGGCCTGTTGCGTCTGAGCAGGCTCGGCGCGTCCGGCCGATAAGCCGAGAGTCGGTTCAATGCAGATCATAGCGCGCGCCCTGCCGGTCGCCGGCCTCGGCCTCGCGGCGGCGGCCGGCGCGGTGGCGCTGAGCGCGGCGCCGCTGAAATTCGCCGTGGTCGGCTTGGCCGCGGCCTTCGGCGGGGTCGGCGCCTTGATCGCCGGGCAGCGCTACCGCCTGACGCCCCTGCTGCTCGTCGCCCTCGCGGTCGGGCTGACGGTGAAGCTCGATGTCAGCTTCTTCCAGCACTTTGAAGCGATCGGGCAGTACCTGCCGAGCATCGGTGGCGGCGCGGGGCTGACCGTCAGCGTCGCCCTCTTGGTGGCGCTGACCCTGATCCTGTCGAAGCTGTTCGGCATCGGCGAGCGCGTCCGGGGCCTGCGCCTCGACCGGCCCCTCGTCCTGACGCAGCTCGGATTCCTGGCGGCCGGCCTGCTCTCCCTCAGCAACGCCACCGACACCGCCTACCTCTGGTTCGATGCCTGGCGGTTCCTGGGCCTGCTCCTGGTCTCGGTGGCGGTCTCGAACCTGTCGGGGGCCGATATCCGTACCCTGGCGCTGGCGATCTGCGCCCTCTGCCTGGTGCAGACCGCGGTGGCCGGGCTGCAATACGTCTCCGGCTCCGAACTCGGCCTCTCGGTGCTGGGCGAGGAGCAGATCGTCGAGGAGAACATCAACTTCACCGCCCAGCGCCGGGCCGGCGGCCTGAAGGTCCACCCGAATATCCTTGGGTACTATTACGAGTTCGTTTGGCCGCTGGCCCTGGCGCTCGCCCTCTCTCGGGGCCCTAGACTCCTGCGCCTCATCGGCGCGGCCGGTGCCGGATCGGCCGTCATCGGCGTGGTGCTGACCCTGTCGCGCGCCTCGTGGCTGACCTACCCGCTCTCGGCCGCCCTGGTGATCCTGCTGGTCTATCGCGACCGGCTGTTCTCCCGGGCGAGCCTGATCGTGTTCGGCCTCCTCGTGGTCGTGGCCGGGATCGCCGCGATCGTCGCCGGGCCGCTGGTCTGGGAGCGCCTCACCGCGGATGACGGCGGCTCGGCGGCCCAGCGCGGGCCGCTCAACGCCGCGGCCCTGGCGCTGTTCGCGCAATTCCCGATCTTCGGCGTCGGGCTGAACAATTTCGGCAACCAGTTCGCGGTGCTCGACCAGACCGGCCTGTCCCGCCTCGCCGGCCTGTTCGACCGCTCGAACCACGTGGTGCACAACCTGCACATCCTGATCCTCACCGAGGTCGGGATTGTCGGCTACACCGCCTTCGCCCTGGTTTTTCTGGTCGGGATCGTCCGGGGCTTCCGGGCGGCCTGGCGCGCGCCGGTCGGGGATCCCCTCGCCGCCATCGCGGCCGCCTGCGCGGTCGGCCTGATCGCCCACCTGCTGCACGGCCTGGTCGACCCGGGCTTCCGCCTGAATCTCGGCATCGCCGAGCTGCTCTACACCGGCCTCGGGCTGATCGCGGGCGTGCGGGCGGCCCAGCGACGGGCGGCTGCCGAGGTCTACGGCGCGACGCGCTCCCTCTCCCGTGCGGGAGAGGGTTGGGGTGAGGGATCAGGACTCTCCGGAAAGGGCACACCCCTCACCCTGTCCCTCTCCCTCCAGGAGAGGGGACCCGCGTCATCGCCGGGCCACCGCGCGAGACCGTCCGCGACCCAGAACCGTCCGGCCCTCAGACCGCGGAGTGATCGACCATGACCGGGATCGGCCTCAGCGTCCTGATCGTCACCTACAATGCCGGCGCCGATATCGAGACCTGCTTGCAGCTCCTGACGGCGAGCCGGATCGACCGTCCCTACGAGGTGATCCTGGTCGACAACGCCTCCACGGACGGCACGCCGGTGCGGATCGCCCGCGGCTTCCCGTGGATGCGCCTGATCGCCGAGCGCACCAATCACGGCTTCGCGGGCGGCAACGCCGTCGCGTTCGAGGCGGCGCGCGGCGACACGATCCTGCTGCTCAATCCCGACGCGTTCCTGCGCGACCCGGAGGCCCTCGCCGCGGCGCTCGCCCATCTCGACGCGCATCCGGATGTCGGCGCCCTCGGGCCCCGGCTGATCTTCCCGGACGGCCGGCACCAGGTCGGCGATGCCGGCTACGAGCCGCGCCCGCTCTCGACCCTTGTTCACGCCGCCGGCCTGTCCGGGCGCTTCGGCCTGCGCGGGCTCTACCTCGCGAGCCGGCAGGCAAGGGGGCGCGCGGCCCTGGACGTGGACTGGGTCTGCGGCGCGTTCGTGCTGATGCGCCGGGCGGCGATCGAGGCGATCGGCGGCCTGGAGAGTCCGATGTTCCTCTACGGCGAGGATGTCGATTGGGGCTGCCGCCTGCGCGATGCCGGATGGCGGGTCGCATACCTGCCTGGGATCGCGGTGGTTCATCTCCAGGGCGGATCGGCCGGCGCGCGCTCGGCCCGCTGGCTCGACGGGCTGGCGGGGATCTACCGCCTGCGCAATGCCGGCCGGTTCCTGTCCTCGCCGGCCTTCTTCTCGGGCCCGCTCCGGCTCGGCTTCACCCTGCGGGCGCTGGCCTACGAGCTCGCCGGCCGGCTGAAGCGCCGGCCGGAACTCGCCCGCAAGGCCGAGGATATGCGTAGGTTTTCCGCCCACCTGCGCAGTCTTCGGAGCTGAAATGACCCGAACCTCACGGCTTCTTGCGGATGAAGACCATGTGATAGCCCTTCAACGGACCCGGCGTGAGCCGGAACAGCAGCTCCCAGAACTTACCCAGGACGATGTTCTCGCCATGATAGAACGGCTGCCCGTCGAAACTGTAGGTGAAGTGCTCGAACCGATCAGTTGGGAAAAGCCGCTGCCGCGCCGCCTCCGTGTTCATCGTGTAGAGCGGCACGAACGAGTCGATCTCGACCCGCCGCGGCTCGACCCAGCGCAGGACCTGCGCGTGCAGCCGCTTCGGGATAAGCCGCGCGCCGACCCCGACATAGCCCCAACGGTTGGGCGTCCAGGCGCAGAGCCAGCCCCCCGGGGCGAGGACTCGGCCGAGCTCGGCCGCGGTGACCTCGGGATGCTCGATATGTTCGAGGACCGAGAAGGCCGAAATCAGGTCAAAACTCCCGTCCGGGAATGGAAGATTCCCGTCGTGACCGATCAGCCGGACCGCGTCGGCCGACTTGTTCTCGAGGACCGCCTCGTCGACGTCGCAGGCCATGACGTGGGCGCAGCGCCCGCGGAAGTCGCCGAGGTGCCGGCGCAGTGGGACCGGATCATCGCTCCATTTGCCGCGCCCGGCCCCGAACTCCATCACCCGCATGTCCGGCCGGAGCAGCGCGTTGACGCGGACGATGTACTCCATCCGGTGGTCCTGCCGGGAATATCCCCCGGCCCCCATCTCCCGGAACAGGCGCTGTTCGACGGTGACCATCTTCTAGGCTCCTCTGACGGCGCGATGCGCGCGGTACGGGTGAAGGGGGGCGAGCCGGACGGACGTCCGGCCGTGGCGATCCTCGGCACCCGCGGGGTGCCGGCCGCGCATGGGGGGTTCGAGACCCTGGCCGAGCGCCTCGCGCTGGATCTCGTCGCGCGTGGCTGGCGGGTCGAGGTCTATTGCCAGGTCAGCGAACCGACCCCGCCGAGCGTCTGGCGCGGCATCGCGCTGATCCCGGTGGCGGTGCGCGGCGACGGTGCCTTCGCGACCATCGTGTTCGACCTGAAATGCACCCTGCGGGCGGCGTTCCGGCCAGCCATGCCGCTGGTCCTCGGCTACAACACGGCCGCGTTCTCGATCCTGTACCGGCTCACGGGCAAGCGCAGCGTCATGAACATGGACGGGATCGAGTGGAAGCGCGACCGCTGGTCGAAGCCCGCCAAGGCGTGGTTCTGGCTGAACGAGCGGCTGGGCAGCCTGTTCTCGACCCATCTCGTCGCGGACCACCCGGAGATCGCCCGGCACCTCGCCCGCAACACGTCGGCGAAGCGGATCACCACCATCGCGTACGGCGCCGATCCGGTGCTGGAGGCGCCGACGACCCCGCTCGCCGAGTTCAACGTGCGCCCGCGCGATTACGGGCTGCTGATCGCCCGGGTGGTGCCGGAAAACCTCGTGCTCCAGATCGTCCGCGCCTGGAGCGAGATCCGCCCCGGCCTGCCGCTGGTCGTGCTCGGCAAGCTGATGGAGTCCGATCCCTACCACCGGGCCGTGAAAGCCGCGGGCGGACCGGACGTGATCTTCGCCGGCGCGATCTATGAATCCGAGCGCGTCGCCGCCCTGCGGCTGCATGCCCGCTTCCACATTCACGGCCACACGGTCGGCGGGACGAACCCGTCCCTGGTCGAGGCCCTGGGCGCCGGCTCGCCGATCCTGGCCCACGACAATCCGTTCAACCGCTGGGTGGCGGGCGACGGGGCCGTCTACTTCGGCGACGAGACCGAGCTGCGCCGGGGCATCCTGAACCTCGTGCGCGCCGCGCCGAGCCGGCTCGACGCCATGTCGGCAGCGTCCCGGGAGCGGCACGCCGACGCCTTCGGCTGGCCAGGCATCTTCGACGCCTACGAAGGCGTGCTCCGGCGCCAGCTTCCCTCGCGGCGCGCCGCCCGCCGGGGCCGGGAGGCGATCCGCCGGCACGAGCACGGGCCGGCGTGAATGGCGGGCCGGATGTTCGAGAGGGGCGCTAAATCGCATCTTCGCCCCCTGGTGCCACGGCTATCGCACGCACGCCTCGGGCTGGAGCTACGATGTTCACACATCGGCTTGCGAAAGCCGCGACGCGCGCCCTCTCCCGCACGGGAGAGGGTTGGGGTGAGGGACCAGGTTTTTCCGGAGACGTCGCATCCCTCACCCTGTCCCTCTCCCGCACGGGAGAGGAGACCTGCGCCACATCCGGGGATGTGGGAATCCGATAGTCTGCGGGGGATGCAGGGCCCTGCATCAGCAGGGGTCGGGAGAGGGAAACCCGGCTTCCGGACGAGGCAGAGTGGGCGTGTGGCCCGGAGCTTTTTCCTGCACCGTCGCTCCCCTCTCCCGACCCCCTTCGGGGCCCACCCTCCCCCGCAGAGGGGTGAGGGAGAGGCGCGTGTATTCGGCCGTCGCGCTCGTCCGGCGCCGATACACGAGCATCGAAGGGGCTAGCCTCAGGCGTTCGGATCTGCCGCTGAGCCAGCATCGTCACGGTGCCGGCCGGCACGTCCCGCAGGGTGCAGACGCCGATCCCGATCGTCGCCCCGGCGCCGATCGTGACGGCGCCCTGGACGGCGGCGTGGGCGCCGACCACCGCGCCGTCGCCAAGACGCGGCGCGTCCGCCGGGAACGGCTGCCCGGGAAACACCCAATCCCGCGGTCCCACCAGGGTCCCGGGCAGCAGGATCAGATCGATCCCGGCGCTGCCGCAGAACACCACCCGCGCCGGGTGCGGTACGAACAGACCGGCCCCGATCGGCGAGCCCGGATGCAGGCTCGCGCCGGTCAGCCGCAGCGACAGGTCCGAGACCAAAGCGGCGCAACGGCGCCAGCCGCGGACGTGGAGGCAATGCGCGGTCCGGTGGAAGATCGCGACCTGCATCGCCGGCAGGGTCAGGTGCATCAGGCGGCGCAGCCGGGAGGTCGGCTTGCCGCCGGTCGTCTGGCGCAGGACCCGGGCGAAGTCCGCGGACAGCAGCCGGCGCAGCTCCGTGAAGCCGTTTGGGTCGGTGGTCGTGGTGGCGCCGGTCATGCCGCAGCTCCGCGGCCGGGCAGTGCGCGCCAAGGCTGGGGCATCACGGCCTCGCCCGCCTGCACGTCCTTGAGGATGATCGTGCGGGGGCCGAGCCGGGCCCGGTCCCCGATATGCACGGCGCCGAGGACGATCGCGCCGGCTTCCAGCACCACGCCGTCGCCCAGCACCGGGAGGCCGGGGCCGCCGCCGATATCCTGGTCGGGCTCCTTCAGCAGGCCGCCGATCGAGGCCTGGACGCCGAAGGCCGCATCGCGCCCGACGGCCCCGGCAATCACGGCGCCGTAGGGATAGGGCAGGAACAGCCCCCCGGCGATCCGGCTCGACGGCGGGATATCGGCGCCGGTCCACCAGCCGTTGACGAGCCACAGCAGCCACGCCGCCATCCGCCAGCCGCGCTCGTGGCTGTAGCGTGAGAGCCGATAGAGCCAGACGGCGTGATAGCCCCGGCGCAGGGCCGCCGGCCCTTGGCCCCGGCGGTCCCAATGCGCCCGGTCGGCGGCGAGCGCGGCGCGCACCTGCGGCCAGCGCGGTCGCCGCCCCGCGGCGGATTCCGATGGGGCGACGAGGGGGATTCCTCGGGCGGCGTCGGTCTCGGCGCGCTCGGACATACGCAGTCCTCCGGTTTCCTCAGACGCTTCATCTTTGCAACCATAAATTGAAGATACGGTTGCAAGCCATACGCACCCTGCCACGATGCAATCGTAGGTCGCGGTTTTCAGTAAGGCTTCACCGAGAGATGGTTCGCTTGGTAAACCGATTGCGTGGACGCGGCCGCCCCGGCGGCCTGCGATACGGCGCTAACCTGCTCGGGCAGGCCGCCGGGCGCGGCGTCTACTTGGCCGCGGGCTTCGCCGCCTTCGTGATGGTCGGCCATGGTGTCGGCCCGGAGGCGCTCGGCCGCTACGGTCTCGCGCTCGCGGTGCTGGCGGTGGCGCTGATCGCAGCCGATTTCGGCACGACGCTCACCTTCGGGTCGCGCCTGGGTGCCGGTGCGCCGGAAATGCGCGCCGTCGAGTTCGGCCGCATGATCTCGGCCCGGCTGATCCTCGGCCTCGTCACCGGGGTGGCCCTGCTCTGCGCCCTGCCGCTGCTGCCCGTCGAGATCCGGCCCGCGCTGGCGCTCGCGGCTTTACTGATGCCGCTCGCCGCCGCGCGTTTCCTCGATTCCCTGTTTCAGGTCTGCGGCCGGCCCGGCTGGTCGGTCTGGCCATCCCTGGCCAATGCCGCGACCCTGGTCGGCGGCACGGCGCTCGCGCTCTGGTTGCAGATGCCCGAAGCCGCACTGAGCGTCGTCGCAGTGGCCTCCGGCATCGTCTACGGCTTGGTCGGCCTGATCCTGGCCGCCCGGCTCGTGCCCCTACGCCCCGCTTCCCTGTCGCATGGCTGGGCGACCATCCGGGCCGCCGCGGGGGTCGGGATCTCGAACGCACTCGGCTCGCTCAACGGCCGCATCAGCCTGATCATGCTGGCGGCCCTAGCCGGGGCGGCCGAGCTCGGCCAGTTCACCGCCGGCTTCCGGTTCTTCGAGCTCGGCGCCGCGGTGGCGATCACCCTGTGCGCGCCGCTGGTGCCGGTGTTCGGCCGGGCGGTCGGGACCCTCGATCCCGCCCGCCCGCGCGCCGGCACCGATCGCCTCCGCGCCAGCGTGCGCCCGGCGCTGACCCTGATCCTTGCGGCCTCGGGGGCCGGGACCGTGGCGGCCTGCGCCGTCGCCGAGCCCCTGGTCCGCCTGGTCTTCGGCCCGGACTTTTCCGCCGCCGCGCCGGTGCTGCGCATCGCCGCCGCGATGAGCGCCCTGCTGATCGCCGCCACGGTGCTGTTCGCCGGCCTCGTGCCCCTCGGCCGGACCGGCTTCGCGGTGCGCGGCAGCGCCGCCGCCTGTGCCGTGAACCTCGCGGCCTGCGCGGTGCTGATCCCCTGGGATCCGCTGCTCGGCGCCGCCTGGGCCGCGCTCCTGGCCGAGGTGGCGATGCTCGCGGTCGTCGCCCACGCCTTCTGGCGGGAAGCGGGGGCGCCGCTCGGCCTCGCCGACGCGCCGACCGTGCTCGGCCCCGGCCTCGTCACCGCCCTCGTCTGGGTCGCAGGCCCCGCGGCACTCGCGCCGGTGACGGTGCCGGTCGCCGCCGGCCTCGCCGCCCTGGTGGCCGCATGGCTGTGCCTGCGCCGCCGCGCCCCCGCCGATCCCCTCCCCCTCCCCCTCTCGATCCCGGAAGCTTCGTCATGAGCGACGTCCCCGTGCTCTCGGTCATCATCCCGACCTACAACCGCGCCGAAACGCTGCGCCTGTGCTTGCGGGCCTTCGACCGGCAGGCGACCGACGTGCCGTTCGAGATCGTGGTCTGCGACGACGGCTCCACGGACGCGACCGGAACGGTAATCAGCCGGGCGGTCACCGCGGGCGGCGTTCCGGTGGTGCATCTGCGCCAGGAGAATGCCGGAGCCAATGCCGCCCGCAACCACGCCATCGCGGCGGCCCGGGGCGAGCGGCTGCTGATCGTCAACGACGACACGATCCCGGCCCCCGGCCTCGTCGCGGCGCATCTCGCCGCCCATGCGAGACGGGGCGGGCGCGAAACCGCGATCCTCGGGCGCATGACCATCGACCCGGCGCTGCCGTTCTCGCCGTTCTCGGCCCTGCACCACGACGCCTCCTACGACGCGCTCGAAGGCCGCGTGGAAGTCGGCTGGGACGCCTTTTTGACCTGCAACGTCAGCGTCGACCGGCGCCTGCTCGAAGAGGCCGGCGGCTTCGATCCGCGGCTGACCTGGCACGAGGATATCGAACTCGGCGAGCGGCTGGCCCGCCGCGGCATGCACCTGTTCTACGCCCCGGAGGCGTTGGCCTATCACCACCACCTCCTCGACGAGGCGGCCTATCTGCGCATCGCCGAGCGCGAGGGCGCGGCCCTGGTGCTGTGGTACCGCAAGCGCCCCGATCTCGCCGCCGACCTCACCCGGCTCGGCCTCGTCGGGCCGCCGCCGCTGGCCGCCTCCCCGCGCCACCGGGTCGCCGACCTGGCGATGCCGACGGCCCTGCTGCCCGGCTGGCAGATGGCGGCGCGCGCCCTGACGCGGGTCAGCCCGGAAGCCGGCCGCACGATCTGGCGCCGGCTGTTCCAGCGCCAGAAGCGTCTCGCCATCGCCCGAGCGCTGGAGGCGTGATGCGGTACGCCCGACACAGCCTTGTGGCCCTGCTCATGCCGGCGCTCGCCGCCTGCGGCGCGGCCGATGCGCAGTCGCAGCAGAACATCCTGGTCGATCCCGCGGGCGGCGCGATGGAGAACTACCGCACGGTGGCGCGGCTCGCCGACGTGCCGTTCGCGAGCCTCGGCCCCGGATCGAGCGTGCTGATCCGGGGCGGCAGCTACGACACCGTGGCTCTGATTGGGTCCCGCGGCAGCGCCGAGGCGCCGGTCACGGTGGCGGCGGTGGCCGGGACCAAGCCGGTCCTGTCGAACTCGGTGGTGTTCGAGAATGCCGCCTACGTCACGGTCACCGGCCTGACCGTGCAAGGCGCGGTCAATTCCGGCTTCATCATCCGCCTGGGCTCGCACCATGTGACCGTCTCGGGCTCGACCGTGTCGAAATCCGGCCTCGGCATCTGGATCGGCGACGGCGCCGGAGCCGGCCACCGCATCACCGGCAACACGCTGTCCGACAACAAGACTCACGGCGTCGCCGTCGACGTGATCAACGTGCCGCCCGAGGACCCGAGCTACATCCTGGCCAACACCGTGACCGGCAACGGCATCCACGGGATGGAGATCAACGGCTCGGGCTACGTGGTCGAGGGCAACCGGGTCTCGGGCAACGGCGTCGGGATGTCGGGCACCTCCGGCATCCACGTCTTCGCCAAGGATGCCGCCCAGGACGCCGGCGACCGCAACACCATCCGGTACAACATCGTCACCGGCCAGAAGGAAACCACCGGCCAGGACGGCAACGGCATCCAGATCGACCAATGGTGCGACGGCAACACTGTCGCGTTCAACGTCGCCACCGACAATGACGGCGCCGGCATCAACCTGTTCGACGCCGGCTCCAATACGGTGGTGAACAACACCGTCACCGGCAACATGCGCGATTCCGGCGGGAAGCACGTCTACCGCGGCGAGATCGTACTGGCCTCCGACTACACGAAGCGCGTCGACCGCACCGCGGGCAACCGGGTGCTCAACAACATCGCCTTCGCCACACGGCCGGGCATCGCCGCCATCGCGGTCGAGGCGACCACCGCCGACAACGGCAACGCGATCGGGCCGAATTTCATCGGCAGCAGCGTCGGCGCCCCGCTCTATCGCTGGGCCGCAACGGCCACCAGCGACGGGGCAAGCCTGCCGCTGAACGGCCAAGGCCCCGACCTCGCCGGCCCCCCCGCCTTCCGCGACCGCGCGGCTGCGTTCGCGGACGGCCTCGCGCTGACCAAGCCCCCCGCCCGCGCCGGCATCCCGCTCGGCGCGACCCGCGACCTCGCAGGCCGTGCCTACGCGCCCGGCGAGGTCCCGACCTTCGGCGCGTACAGGAGCCCGTAACCATGCTTCGCATCGGCATCGACGCGCACGTGCTCACCGGCAAGCCGCAGGGCAGCCGGACCTGGCTTGTGAACATCATCGGGCGCGCGGCCGCCCGCCATCCGGACGCGACCTACGTGGTCTATTCCGGCGACCCGGAAGCCTGCGCCCGGATCGTCTCGGGCGCCAATATCGAGCACCAGCGGCTGCCGCGGGTGCCGGCCACCGTTCGCCTGCTGGCGATCTGGCCGTGGCTGGTCTTCCGCGACCGGCTCGACACCCTGCTCACCACCTACATCGCCCCGCCGCTGGTGCCGGGCGACCGCCAGGTGGTGGTGGTTCACGACATCCTGTTCGAGACCCACCCGGAATTCTTCTCGTGGCGGATGCGCTGGCGGAACCGCCTGCTCACCCGGCTCTCGGCCCGGCGCGCCAAGCTGGTCTTGACCATCTCCGATTACAGCCGCGATTCCATCGCCAAGGTCTACGGCATCGAGCGCGAGCGGATCGCCGAGGTGCGCTGCGGCTCGACACCGCCCCGGACGTCGGCCGAGCGCAGCCCGCTGGCGGACGGGCGCCCGTACCTGCTGATGGTCGGCCGCCTGGAGCCGCGCAAGAATCTCGGCCTCGTGCTCGACGCCTTCACGCGTCTGCCCGCGGGCGCGGCCCGCCTGATCGTGGTCGGCAAGGGCGACGGCGAGCGGCCCGAGACCCTCGACCGCCTGACCCGGACCCCCGACGCGGTGCATATCGCCGGCATCGACGATAACGGCCTGTCTGACCTCTACGGACGGGCCGCCGCCCTGGTCTTCCCGAGCCGCGGCGAGGGCTGGGGCATCCCGGTACTCGATAGCCTGGCGCGCGGCACGCCGGTGATCGCCTCCAGCCTCACGGCAATTCCCGAGGCGGGGGGCAGTGCCGCGAGCTATTTCGACCCCGACGCCCCGGACCGGGTCGAGCGGCTGGCGGAGCTGATGCGCGCGGCGATCGACGGCCGCCTGCCCTTCGATGCGGGCGCGGCCCGGGCGCACGCCGCCCGCCACGACTGGGACGGCCCAGCCGCCACCTTCGTCGACCTGATGCGCCGGAATTTCCCGGCCCGGACTCCGGCGCGCGATCTTCACGCACCGGTGCCGCATCTGCGCGGCTGACCTCCGATCACTCGGCGGCGGTGAGGCCGGCAGCGAAGGGTTCGGCGGGCGCCTCCGCGGCGATCGGGTCCTGGATCAGCACCCAGTATCCGAGCGCCGCCACCACGGCGATCACCGCGCCCGTGATGAACGCCATGGAGAAATGGCCGGTCCCGCCGACGATGAAGCCGGTCACCGTCGGGGCCAGGGCGCCGCCGATATAGCCGCCGAAATTCTGCATGGCGCCGAGGGAGGCGGTGGCGTTGGCCGGCGCCGCCACGGAGGCCATCGCCCAGGCGGCCGACGAGCTGACATAGACCAGGAACAGCGACGCCGAGATGCACACCATGGCGAGCGTATCGCTCGACGTCAGCGCGGCCACCACCGTGCAGGCCGCAGTCGCCAGCAGGCCCAGCACCATCGGGATCTTGCGGCTCCGGATCGGATCGATCCCGCGTCGGACCAGAATGTCGACGATCCGGCCACCCAGCACGCCGCCCAGCACCCCGAACGCGAAGGGGATCGCCCCGATGATGCCGGTCTTCTGCAGGGTGAAGTGGCGCTCGATCTCGAGGTAGCTCGGCAGCCAGGCGGTGTAGAGCCAGGTCATGTAGATGCAGCCGAAATACCCCATGATCATGCCCCAGCTGGTCCGGTAGCGGAACAGCCGCTTCCACGAGCTCCAGGTGACGCGCCGGTCGGTATTGGGCGCATCGCCCTCCTCCAGGAAGGTGCGCTCGGCCGGGGTGAGGTCGATCTCGGGCGGGTTGCGGAACACCAGGTAGACGATCCCGGCGAGCACCAGCCCGGCCGCGCCCATGATGATGAACATCGCCCGCCAGCCGAAGCTCACCATCAGGAAGGTGAGCAGCGGCAGGGCCAGGAAGGTCCCCAGCGAGGACGCGCAGTTCCAGATCCCGGTGGCGGTCCCGCGCTCGCGGATGTTGAACCAGTCACGCGAGACCCGGGCGCAGGTCGGGAAATGCGGCGCCTCGCCGAGGCCGAGCACGATGCGCGCGCCGACGAACTGCCAGAACGAGGTCACGGCCCCGCCGAGCATCTGGCCGAGCGACCAGCAGCTTAAGCCGAGGGTCAGCGTGAGGCGCGGGCCCAGCCGGTCGGCGAGCGCCCCGGCCGGCAGCTGCGCGAAGGCGTAGGCCCACAGGAACGCCGAGAGCAGCAGGCCCATATCGGGGATCGACAGGCCGAGATCCTGCCGGATCAGCGGGTTGGCTACCGCCAGGGTGGCGCGGTCGACGTAATTCACCACCCCGGCCGTGACCAGCAGGACGAGCGAGATCGTCTGGATGCGCTTCACGCGCGGCGATGCGACCGGAGCCATGGCTTCCCCCCTTTTTTGGACTGACGCGCACTCTTCACGGTGCGTCCGGGTCCGACCGCTCGTCTGCGACTCACGGCATCCCGCCGGCATTCTGCACCGAATGCTCTCGAGGGGAAGCTGCCGGCTAACAGATCGCCCCCTCGCGTCGCGGGTCCGGGCGTCGTAGACCAGCCGGACCCGCCACCGACCGAGACTGCCCCGCGTGCGCCTGATCCAGATCACCCACCACGACCTCGACGGCTACGGCGCCGCCACGGTCGCCGCCGCCTGCGCGGCGGTCGAGCGCGTCGTCCACGTGCCGCGCTACAGCGATGTCGGTCCGGTTTTCGAGGACGAGACCAAGCGCTTGGCCCGGGCGGGCGAGAGCGAGATCCTGCTCATGACCGACCTCGGCCTGGAGGAGCAGACCATCGCGGGCCTGAAGAAGTTCGCGGCCATGAACCGCCGCCGCGAGGACGGCCGAAAGCACAGGCTCGTGGTCCTCGACCACCACGCCTCCTCGCTGGACCAGCTGCGCCGCCAGGGCCTGGAGCCCGTGGCCGATCCCGAGCGGCCCGGCCTGAGCCGGATCGACCTCGGCGATCCGGACTGCACCCTGCTGATCGACGAGAACGTCTGCGCCACCCGGATGACCTTCGATCACCGGGCCCTGTTCGCCACCCACGAGCCCGAGACCGACCTGACCGCCCTGTTGGCGGCGATCGATGCGGTGGACCTCTGGCGCAAGGACAGCCCGGCCTTCCCGGGGGGCATGGCGCTGGACGAGCTGTTCTGGGAGAGCGTGTCGAGCTTCGTGCCGGTCGGCCATCCCTGGCACGAGACCTTCATGGCCGGCCTGCTGCTGGCCGCCGCCGTCGCGCTGCGGGAGGGCGCGAGCCCGGCCGATCTGGAGCGGCGCGCCCTGTCGTTCCGCTCCGGCGTGACCGAGACCCTGTTGCGCGACGCGCCCGACGACGACCGGGCGCTCACCACGCGCATGCGCCTTGCCCGGGCGCTCGCCCGCTCGGACGCCCTGTTCCGGCCGCTCAAGGACGGCACGCTCCTCTCCTTCGCCCTCGATTCGGGCACGTTCCAGCGGGTCTCCGACCTGATCATGGATGCGGGCCGGGCCAAGCGCGTCGTCAACGTGCAGCGGATGGGCACGCTGTCGTTCCGCTCCAACGACGGCACGGCCCTCGACGGCGCCCGCCTGTTCCGCGGCGGCGGCCACCGCGACGCCGCCGGCGGCCGGCTCCAGAGCGGCTCGGCCTTCTCGATGACGGACGCGATCGCCCAAGTCGAGCCGGTGCTGAACCCGGACAAGCCCCCGGAGGCGGACAGCCCGTTCGCGGCGCTGAAGAACTGGAAGGCGTGAGGCGGAGGCGCTAAGGTCCGTGACCATCAGCCCAGTGGGACGCCTGAAAGAATTGGGCCTCCCTCAGGAGCGGGCCGTGTCGCATTGCAGTTCGAGTCGGCAGGCTCTGTCCAAGCGCTACACCCGATTTGCGGATAACGAGGCGCACGGACGCTCTCCGCTCTACGAAGCCTTTGCTCGAAACATTGCGACCGACCCTGAGATTTTAGATTTTCTGCTGACACTGCCGCCGACTAAACAACAACCTAATCTGTTGTTTGCCGCAGTTCGATTTGTGAATGGCACATCCGAGGGTTTCGGAGACTTCAAGGGAGGTCTTTTTTCAAAAATAGACGCGATCCGCTCGGTGATGCTGGAGCGGTCAACGCAGACCAACGAGCCCGCACGCTGTGCAACGCTGTTGCCGATCCTCGCTCAGTTGCCGCAGCCTCTGGCCCTGATCGAGGTCGGCGCATCCGCGGGCCTGTGCCTGTTGCCCGATTTCTACGGCTACGATTACGGGTCTCATGAGCTTCATCCCGAGATCGAAGACGGGCACCACCCGGTGTTTTCCTGCAGGGCGAGCGCCGGGACTCCTTTACCGACGAGGATGCCGGAGGTCGTCTGGCGCGCCGGCCTGGACTTGAATCCCCTCGATGCAGCGAATCCCGACCGATCTTCCTGGCTAGAAACGCTGGTTTGGCCGGAACAGAAAGAGCGCCTCGCTAACTTGCGCCGTGCCCTTCGCGTCGCCGTTGCGCAAAAGCCGCGCATCGTCAGAGGCAGCCTGACCGACCATTCGCTTGCACTGCTCTGCCGGGAGGCTCCATCCGACGTGACGCTGGTGGTGTTTCACACGGCGGTGCTGGCCTATGTCTCGGATCAGGAGGACCGACGAGCCTTCTCCGACAAGATCGGACCTCTGTGTCACGCCTGGATCTGCAACGAATCGCCCCGCGTGATGCCGGATTTATCGAAGGGCGCTGGTGAGCCGAGCCAGGCTGGCCGTTTCCTTCTCTCGCTCAACAGGGAACCGGTCGCCTGGACCGATCCGCACGGTGCCGCCATCGAGTGGATCAGGAAGACAGAAACGGATCAGTAGATGTCCTTGGCTTTGAGCGGTGGCCTGCCGCTCTCCGCCTGAGATGGTGCCGGATCACGCCACCCCCGGGCGATCCAACTCGGTAGCCGGCGCCCAAAATCTCGATTCCGACGATCCGACCCTCAACGTCCAGAGATATGATCCGCCCCGTCATCCCGGGGCGCCGCAGGCGAGCCCGGGATCCAGAGCCACCGAGGGTGCAAGATCTTGATCCGTCGGCGTTTCTGGGTCCCGGGCTCCGCTGCGCGGCCCCGGGATGACACGGAGGATGATTAGGCGCCACGCAAACGCGCAGGCAGCTGAAGAGAATAACATTTTCCAAAGCGATGGCTTTAAATGACAAAGCGGTTCGTATTGCTGCCCTGCATGAGGAAACGGCAAGTAAAGCTTGTGCATCGCAGGACTGGCTGAAAGACATCTCTTCGAAGAGACGGCGCCGAATCGTGACGATCACGATCTCGGCCGCACACCGTTGCGGGAGACAATCCGTCACCCATGCGCCCGGATCGCATGCCCATCCGCGTCCTGATCGTTGTCGCCATAGCCCAGATCGTCGGCTGGGGCAGCGTCAGCCTGACGTCCATCGTCGGCACGCGGATCGCGGCCGACCTCGGGGTGGACATCGCCGCGGTGTTTGCCGGCAATTCGGTGCATTACGGCGTGATGGGCCTGTGCGCCCCGTTCCTGGCCCGGGCGTTCGAGCGGTACGGCGCCCGGCGGGTGATGATCGCCGGGAGCCTCGTGGCGTGTCCGGGCTTCGCCCTCCTGGCGGTCGCGCAGGGCTACGGCGCCTATCTCGTCGGCTGGGTGATCCTGGGCGCAGCCGGGAGCGCCACGCTGACGACGGCACCGTACATCCTGCTGACCGAGATCGTTGGCCGGTCCGCCGGCCGGGCGATCGGGGCGATGATGCTCATGACCGGCCTGTCGAGCAGCGTGTTCTGGCCGACGACGGCGTTCCTGAGCGACTTTTTCGGATGGCGGGGCACATGCGGCGTCTATGCCGTTGCGATGTGGCTCGTCTGCGTGCCGCTGTATCTTTACGGCGTTCCGCGCCGGGCGACGGCGCCCCCGGCTCGGCCCTCGCAGGACGCCATTCCGGCCGAGCCGCCCCCACGCACCGGCCCGCTCGCCCTGATCGCCGCCGGCACCGCACTCATCGCTTTCGTCGGCTTCGGTCTCAGCGCCGTCCTGGTCGAATTGCTGATCGTCGAAGGCTTGAGCCGGTCGGAGGCGATCGGCTACGGATCCGCCCTCGGCGTGATCCAGATCGGCGCCCGGGCGATGGATTTCCTCGGCGGCGGCCGCTGGGACGGGCTGACGACCGGCTTGTTCGCGGCCCTCGCCGTCCTGGCGGCGCTGCTGCTGCTCGCCGTGGGCGACGGCGGCCCCGTCGCGGCGGGGGCGTTCATCCTGCTCTACGGCCTCGGCAGCGGCGCCATGGCGGTGGCGCGGGCGACGATCCCGCTCGTCTTCTTCGACCGCGCGACCTATGCCCGGGCGGCATCCCGCATCGCGCTGCCGCTCAACCTGGCCTCGGCCCTGTCGCCGCCCGCCCTCGCGGCCGTGCTGACCCGGTTCGGCGGCGATGCGGTGCTCGTGCTCGCGGCCGGATTCATGGTGGCGGCCACGGTCGCGCTTCTGGTGCTGGCGCGCCGCCGTCCGCGCGCCCAGTTGACTGTCAGAGCCTGAAATCCTCGCCCAGATACAGCCGCCGGGCATCCGGGTTGGCCACGATCTCCTCCGGGGTGCCCTCGGTGAGGATGCGGCCGGAATGGGCGATGTAGGCGCGGTCGATCAGGCCCAGGGTCTCGCGCACGTTGTGGTCGGTGATCAGCACGCCGATGCCGCGCTGCTTGAGGTGCTTCACCAGATCCTGGATGTCGCCCACCGCGATCGGGTCGATACCGGCGAAGGGCTCGTCGAGCAGCATGAAGGTCGGCGAGGAGGCGAGCGCCCGGGCGATCTCGCAGCGCCGCCGCTCGCCGCCGGACAGGGCGATCGAGGGCGCCTTGCGCAGGCGCGCGATGTCGAACTCTTCGAGCAGCGCATCCAGCTTGCGCGCCCGCTCCTTGCGGTCGGGCTCGGCCACTTCGAGCACCGCGCGGATATTGTCTTCAACGGTGAGCCCACGGAAGATCGAGGCTTCCTGCGGCAGGTAGCCGATGCCGAGCCGCGCCCGCTGGTACATGGGCAGGTGCGTGATCGGCAGGCCGTCCAGGGTGATGTGGCCGCGATCGGCCACCACCAGCCCGGTGATCATGTAGAAGATCGTGGTCTTGCCGGCGCCGTTGGGCCCGAGCAGCCCCACCGCCTCGCCGGTGCGGACGGTCAGCCCCGCCTCGTGCACGACCGTGCGGGCGCCGTAGCTCTTGCGCAGGCCGCGCACGCTGAGGATGCCGGGACCGCCGTCTTCTGCCGCGGCGATCTCATCCGCATCGGCGACGGGCGGGCTCGCGCGCCGGCCGAACAGGCGGCCGAGGAGCGTCGGGCGGCGCGCCGCATCCTGCGGCTCCGCCCGGAACGCCACCGCGCCGCTCAATTGACCTGGGCCCGCGGCTTGACCGGCGGCTGCGTGCAGCCCTTCGGCTTGCCATCCTTGGCATCGCCCTTGTCGCCGGGCACGAACAGGGCCGAGACGCGCCCGCCCGCCACCGGGTCCATGTTCGCCCGGCCGGTGCCCATGTCGTAGACCAGCCGCTGGCCGCGGGTGACGTTCTGGCACTGGCTGAGCACGACGTTGCCGGTGAGCACGATGCGCTTGGCATCCTGGTCGAATACCGCGTGGTCGCCGGTGGCGACCTGATCCTTCTGGACCACCGTGACCGGGCCGGCGCAATCGACCTTCTGGATACCGTTCTCGGCCGGGTTTTTCGGAGCCGGGGCCTCGGCGGCGGCATCCGCAGCTTTCGCTTCGGCCTTCTCGGAAGAGTCTTTGCCGCGCTTGTAATAGACGGTCATGGTCGAGCAGCGGATCGTGCTCTCACCCTGCACGGCCACGACGTTGCCGACGAACACCGCCCGGTTCTCGCGGTCGAACACGTCGAGCCGGTCGGCGTCGATCTTGATCGGCTCCTTGCCGCCGCCACCGATATTGCCGAAGGGCGAATCCTTCTTGGCCGGCTTCTCGGCCAGAGCCGGGCCGGCCAGCGCGAGGCACGCCACGACAGCGGCGCAGACCATTCTGACGGCGCTCATCGGCTGCCTTCCGCAGGCTCGGCGTTCGAGGTCAGGATGCGCGGGGGTGCCTTGTCGGCTTGGTCGTCGTTCACGATCACCACGTGGACGTTGCCGACGAACGAGATCCGCTTTCCGTTCTCGACCACGTCGAGGGCGTTGGCGTTCACCGTGGCCCGCGGTGTCGAGACGGTGACTGGCTCCTGAGAGCTTACGGAGCCGGTCTTGAATCCCACGGCGGCCGAGCGCAGGCGGGCCTCCTCGCCCTTGTCGGTCCAGATCCGGATGTCGTCCTTCAAGTCGAGCGCCTCGCGGGCGGTGTCGAACAGGCCGGACGCGGCCGAGAGCCGGGCCATGCCGCCCTGGTCGTCGGTGGCGAGGTGGCCGCGCATCCGCTCCAGCTCGATCAGGCTCGGCTTGCGCACGTCCTGAAGGGCGGCGTCGGCCGTCACCTCGTAGCCGCGGTTGCCCTGGCGGAAGCCCGCGAGCCGGGGGCTCTCCATGCGGACCTTCGAGCCGGCCACCGTCACCGGGCCGACCGAGACGCCGGGTAGGCTCGCGGCGAAGGGATTGAACAGATAGGCGAGCAGCAGCGCCACCGCGCCCCCGGCCGCCACCGGGATGAGACGGCGCATGGTGCGCACGCGGCCGCTGTGGCGGTACGCCCGGGCGTGTGCCCGCGTGCGCGCCGCCGCGACTGCCTGTCCGTTGCCGGCTGAAGCCTCGACCGGGTTCATGCAGCGTCCGTGAGGCGCGCAGGCCGCGCGCACGAGAGGGATCGGCTTAGACGCCTGCGGCCCCCACCGCGCCCGCGCCTCCGACCGGGGGATGGCCCCGACCAGTGGCGAAGTTATGGCTCGCCCGTTTCCGAATTATCAACCGAACTGGGAAACTTTCGACGCGCATGTGCGTGAACACACATCCGCCTGTTGCAGCAACGTGCCCGCGAAGAGCCGGGCTGACCAAAGCGCAACCACTTTTCCGGTCGAAGCCGGGCGCGCGTGTCGGGCCCGGCTTCGATCCTTGAGAGCGATTCGCTCGCGTCAAGCGCCCCGGGCCGCAGCCAGGGCCGCCGCGATCGTGCGGGCGAAGCCGGCCGGGTCGCGCGGGCTGTCGCCGTCCTGGATGCGGGCGAGGTCGAGCAGCGTGCCGGCCTCCTTCGAGATCTCCGATTCGGGCGCGGCGGCGAGCGCCCGGATCAGCGGGTGGCGCGGGTTGATCTCCAGCACCGGCTGGGCGGCACCGGCGCGACCGGCGCGGCGCATCAGGCGCTGCATCTGCAAGTCGGGCCCGGCCGTACCAGCGGAGAGCACCACGGCCGAATCGACCAGCCGATCGGTGGTGCGCACGTCGGAGACTTCGGCACCGAGGGCCGTCTTCACGGCGGCCACGAAGGCGTCGATGCCCTCCGGCGCCTCCGGCTGCTCACCCGCGGGGGCGAATTTCGACAGGTCGAGGCCGCCCTTGGTGATCGACTTGAGCGGCTTCTCCTCGAAGCTGCCGAGCTGGTCGGGCCAGAACGCATCGACGTGGTCGGAGAGCAGCAGCACCTCCAGGCCCCTGGCCTTGAAGCCTTCGAGCTGCGGCGAGGATTTCAACGCCTCGGCGTCGTCGGCGACGAGGTAGTAGATCGCGTCCTGACCGTCCTTCATGCGCGACACGTAGTCGGGCAGCGAGGTCCAGCCCTCCACCGCCGAGGAGCGGAAGCGCAGTAGGGGCGCGATCTCGCCGCGGCGCTCGAAATCCTCGTAAATGCCCTCCTTGAGCACCGCGCCGAAGTTTTCCCAGAAGGTCTGGTAGCTCTCGGCATCCTTGGCCCGGGTGGTCAGCTCGGAGACGACGCGGCCGGTCACCGCGCGGCGGATCCGGGCCAGCGCCGGCGTCGATTGCAGCATCTCGCGGGAGACGTTGAGGGGCAGGTCTTCGGTATCGACCACGCCCTGAACGAAGCGCAGCCACGGCGGCAGCAGCTCGGCCTCGTCGGTGATGAACATCCGCCGGACATGCAGGCGGACCTTGCTCTGCCGGTCATTCTCGAGCGCCTGGAACGGCTTCGCGCCGGGCACGAACAGCAACGCGGAGAATTCGAGCTGGCCTTCGGCCCGCCAGTGCAGCGTCGCCCAGGGCTTGTCGAAGTTCATGCCGATGGCGTGGTAGAACGCCTCGTACTGCTCCTCCGTCACCTCGGATTTCGGCTTGCGCCACAGCGCGGTGCCCTGGTTGGCCGATTCGTCCTTGCCATCGCGGGCGATGGCGATCGGCACGGTGATGAAGTCGGCCCATTTCCGCACGAGGTGATCGAGGCGGTAGGGCTCCAGATACTCGTCGGCATCCGCCTTGAGGTGCAACACGATGTCGGTGCCGGGCTCAGCGCGGGTCGCGGGCTCCAGCGTATAGCTGCCCTGGCCTTCGGAGGCCCAGGTCCAGGCCTCGTCGCTGCCGGCGCGGCGCGATGTGACCGTGACCCGGTCGGCGACCATGAAGGCCGAGTAGAAGCCGACGCCGAACTGGCCGATCAGGCTTGGGCGGTCCTCGGCCTTGGCCGAATCCAGCGTCTGCGAGAAGGCCCGCGTGCCGGACCGGGCGATGGTGCCGAGGTTGGACGCCAGATCCTCCTTGGTCATGCCGATACCGGCATCCGAGATGGTCAGGGTGCGTGCCTCCTTATCGGGCACGATCCGGACCTTGGCGTCCGGCGGCAGGGCGCTCGCCGCCGAGGTCAGGGCCTCGAACCGGCGCCGGTCCATGGCGTCGGCGGCGTTGGCGACGAGTTCGCGCAGGAAGATCTCGCGGTCGGAATAGAGCGCGTGCACGACGAGATCGAGGAGCCGACCCACCTCCGCCCCGAACTCGTGCCGCTCAATCGTCTCGCTCACAGGGAATGCCTCCGCGTAGGGGAAAATGCGGGGCCGATATGTCGGCTTGGCCGGCGATTTTCAATGCGGCTGCAGCGGGATCGGGTGGGGCGTATCGGAATCAGATCTCGATCTCGGTCCCGACCTCGACGATCTGCCGGGTCGGCAGGCAGAAATGGGCGCCGGTGCGCTCGGCGTTGCGCTTCATGAACGCGAACAGGCCCTGGCGCCACAGGGCCATGCCGGGCTTCTTCGACGGGATGACCACCTCGTGGCCGACGAAGAAGGTCAGGTCCTCCAGGTATTCCGGGGGCAGCAGGCCGCTCTTGACCGCGCAGTGCAGCCCCTCGGGGATCGAGGCGGTCTGCATGAAGCCGTAGCGCAGGACGACGCGCTCCATGCCGGGGGTGTATTTCGAGATCGCCTTACGGATGCCCTGGGCGACCAGGGTGACCTGCGCCCGCTCCTCGGCGGGGATCACCGGCGCCTCCTCGTAGATCACGGTGATCAGCAGGATGCGCTCGTGCAGGCACCGGCTGCGCTCGACCAGCCGACCCAAGGCCATCGGGATGCCCTCGGTGGCGGCGGTGAGGAAGGCCGCGGTGCCGGGCAGCGTCACCGGCGGATGCGAGGCGAGGCGGGCCAGAAAAGTCGCCTCGGGCTGGCGCATGGTCTCGCGCACCGCCTCGAGGACGTGGTTGCCCTTCATCCAGGTCAGCATCAGGAAGGCGACCGCCGCGGCCAGCACCAGGGGAAACCAGCCGCCCTCGAACAGCTTCACGCTGTTGGCCGCGAAGAACACGCTGTCGATGGCGAGGAAGAAGCCGTTGACCGCGAAGACCAGGATCGGGTTGTAGCCCCACCGCAGCGCGATCAGGGCGGCGAGCAGCGTGGTGATGCCCATCAGCGCCGAGACCGCGATCCCGTAGGCCCCGGCCAGCGCGTCGGAGGAGCCGAACACCACCACGGCAGTGAGGGTCCCCGCGGCGAGCAGCCAGTTCACCGCCGGCACGTAGATCTGGCCGCGCTCGTCCTGATCGGTGTGGACCACCCGCATCATCGGCATGAAGCCGAGCTGGATCGATTGCTGCGTCAGCGAATACACGCCCGAGATCACCGCCTGCGAGGCGATGACGGTGGCCATGGTCGCGAGCGCCACCAGCGGGTAATGCGCCCATTCCGGGGCCAGCAGGTAGAACGGGTTCTCGATCGCGCTCGGGTCGGCGATCAGCAGAGCGCCCTGACCGCAATAATGGATCAGCAGCGCCGGCAGCACGAGGCTGAACCAGGCGAAGCGGATCGCCGGGGCGCCGAAATGGCCGAGATCGGCGTACATCGCCTCGCCGCCGGTCACCGCCAGAAAGGCCGCGCCCAGCATCATGAAGCTCACATGCCAACCGGCATGGGCCAGAAACTCCACCGCCCGCCACGGATTGGCCGCCCCCAGGATTTCCGGGGCGCGCAGGATGCTCGGGATCGCCAGCAGGACGAGCACGACGAACCAGACCAGCATCACCGGGCCGAACACTCGGCCGATCACCGCCACGCCCTTGTGCTGGATGGCAAACAGCGCGACCAGGATCGCCAGGGTGAGCGGCACCACGAACGGCGTCAGCACCGGCGCGTCGACCTTCAGGCCCTCGATGGCCGAGAGCACCGAGATGGCCGGGGTGATCGCGCCGTCGCCGTAAAGCAACGCCGCGCCGACCAGGCCGACCACCAGCAGCACGGCCTTCCAGGTCCCCGGCTGCGCCTGGCGGGCGCCGAGCAGCGCCAGCATCGCGACGATGCCGCCCTCTCCCCGGTTGTCGGCCCGCAGGATCAGCACGGCGTATTTCAGCGACACGATCAGGATCAGCGACCACAGGATCAGCGAGACCGCCCCGAGCGCCGCCGCCGGGACCGCCGCGCCCCCGGAGGCGGCCGCCTTCACGGCCTCCTTGAAGGCGTAGAGCGGGCTGGTGCCGATATCGCCATAGACGACGCCGAGCGCCCCCAGCATCAGCGCCGGGCCGGGCCCGTGCCGGACGGCGCCGGGCTTTCGCGCCACCGGCGCGGCAGGCAAGGCAACCGGCGGGGCAGCCGCGGGACTGAAGGCTTGGCGCACGGGCATGTCCGGTCGATGGCGTCGCTGTCGTGCACGACCTTAGCAAGCCGGATGCGGGGCGGAAGACTTAAACCATCTTCGCCGCGAACCCGGCGAAGACTTGTCACCCGAACGTGATGACAGTGGAATGAAGATCGATGCTCCCGCGCCGCGCACGGCGCGGGAGCATCGTCGGTCAGGCGGCGTCCAGCCCCAGGTCGATGATCGCGGCCGAGTGAGTGATCCAGCCACAGGAGATCAGGTCCACGCCCGAGGCTGCAACCGGGCCCACGGTCTCGCGGGTGATCCGACCGGAGGCTTCCGAGAGGGCGCGGCCGTCGATCATCGCCACGGCGCGGGTCAGCAGATCGGGACCCATATTGTCGAGGAGGACGGCGTCGACCCCGATCGAGAGGGCTTCCTCCAGCTGCTCCAGGCTGTCGACCTCGCACTCGATCTTCACGAGGTGGCCGGCCCGCGCCCGGGCGCGCTCGATCGCCGGCACGATGCCGCCGGCGACCGCGACGTGGTTGTCCTTGATCAGCACCGCGTCATCGAGGCCGAAGCGGTGGTTCGAGCCGCCACCGGCCCGCACCGCGTGTTTCTCCAGGGCGCGCAGGCCCGGGGTGGTCTTGCGGGTGCAGACGATCGAAGCCTTGCCGTGCGGGCGCGCCGCCTCGACGAGGCCGTTCGTCGCCGTGGCGACGCCGGACATCCGGCACAGCAGGTTCAGGGCGACGCGCTCGGCGGTGAGGATCGCCCGGGCCGGTCCTTCGAGGCGCAGGACCACGTCGCCGGGCACGACGCGGGCGCCGTCACCGCGCTCGACCGTCACGGTCACGGCCGGATCGATCAGCGCGAAGGCGATGGCCGCAGCGTCGGTGCCGGAGATGACGCCGGCCTGGCGGGAGGCGATCACGCCGCGCATCCGCTCGCCCGGAGGCACGATGGCGTCGGTGGTGATGTCGCCGGCCCGGCCGAGATCCTCGACCAGGGCGGCGCGCACGATCGGCTCCACCAGGAGCCGCGGCAGGGGCAGGATCTCTTCCGTCAGGATCGATTGCGTCATGGCGTGAGTTCCGTCCCTGCGGTGATGGTCTCGCCGCGTTCGGCCTTCAGCGCGGCGAGCGTCGTCTCGGTATGCGCCGCGGGGGCGGTGTGAGGAAAATCGCTGCGCCAATGGGCGCCGCGGCTCTCCTCACGGGACAGCGCTCCCCGGGCGATCATCAGCGCCACCAGAGCGGCGTCGCAGTGTTCCGCACGGGGTTCGAGGACCGAAACCGCCTCGGCGAGGCCGGCGGCGTCACGCACGACACCGACCCGGGCTTCCATCAGCCTGCGGATCGACGGGAGGTCCGTGACCGACCGGGGCGTCCCCGTCTCGGGCACGATCGCACCCGGGAGCGGCGCGTCGAGGGCGTCGGCGATGAAGCCGGCATAGGCCAGCCCCTCCAGCAGGGAATTGCTGGCGAGCCGGTTGGCGCCGTGCAGGCCCGTGGAGGAGACCTCGCCGCAGGCATAGAGGCCCGGCACCGAGGTGGTGCCGTGCGCGTCAACCTTCACGCCGCCCATGTGGTAGTGGGCCGCCGGGCGGACCGGGATCGGCTGCACCGCCGGATCGATGCCGGCGGCGGCGCACAGGCCCGCCACCGTCGGGAAGCGCCTCGGCATCGAAGCCCCGAGGGCGCCGCGGGCGTCGAGATAGACGATGCGGCCCCGCTGCAGCGCCTGGAAGATGCCCCGGGCGACCACGTCCCGGGGCGCGAGGTCGCCGCCGGTGATCCCGGCCATGACGGCCGCGCCGGTCTCGTCGATCAGCCGGGCGCCCTCCCCGCGGAGCGCCTCGGTGGCGAGCGGCATCGGGTCGGCGCCGGCCGCGATGGCGGTCGGGTGGAACTGCACGAACTCCATGTCGCGCATCACCGCCCCGGCCCGGGCAGCCAGCGCCAGTCCGCCGCCGACGGCGCCGGGCGGATTGGTGGTCGCCGCGTAGAGGGCGCCGACGCCGCCGGTGGCCAACACCACGGCCCGGGCCGGGATGCGGAACCGGGCGCCGTCGCGCTCGGCGACGATGCCGGCCACCGCGCCGTTTGTGTCGCGCAGCAGGTCGCAGGCGCGGGCCTCGACCACTTCGATGGAGGGCGCGGACAGGACCGCCCGCACCAGCCCTTCGAGGACCCGGGCGCCGGTGGCGTCGCCGCCGGAACGCACGATGCGGCGGCGACCGTGGGCCGCCTCAAGGCCGAGGGCGAGGGCTCCGTCCTCGGTCCGGTCGAACGGGACGCCGATCCGCACCAGCCAGTCGATCAGCCCCGGGCCCGCCTGGGCGACCCGGAGGGCCACATCGGGCTCGGTCAGCCCGGCGCCGGCGGCCTCGGTGTCGGCGGCGTGCAGCGCTGCGGCATCGTCGGCCCCGACCGAGGCAGCGATGCCGCCCTGCGCCCAGCCGGTGGCGGTGCCGAGCCCAAGGGCCGAGGCGGTGATCAGCGTCACGGGACGCGGGGCGAGCCGCAGCGCGACGCTGAGGCCGGCGACGCCGCCGCCGACCACGACGACGCGGTCGGCCATGTTGGGAGAGATGGCGTTCATCGTCAGCGCACCAGCAGCATGCGCTCGACCGCCGCCCGGGCGCGGTCGGCCAGAGCGGGATCGACCGTGACCTCATGGGTCAACGTCTCCAGGGCCCGGCGGATGTTCTTCAGGCTCATGCGCTTCATGTGCGGGCACATGTTGCAGGGCTTGATGAACTCGATATCCGGGTTCGCCGCCGCGATGTTGTCGGCCATGGAGCACTCGGTCACCAGAACGACCTGGCTCGGGCGCTTCTGAAGCACGAAGTCCATCATCATCGCGGTCGAGCCGGAGAAGTCCGATTCGGCGACGACGTCCGGCGGGCATTCCGGATGCGCGATCACCGTGACGCCGGGGTAGCTGTCGCGCACGTCGCGGATGTCGGCTGGCGTGAAGCGCTCGTGCACCTCGCAATGGCCCGCCCAGGTCAGGATCTCGACTTCGGGGATCTCGGCCTGGACATTCTGGGCCAGAAACTCGTCCGGGATCATCAGGACCCGGGGGGCGTTCAGCGACTTCACCACCGCGACGGCATTGCCGCTGGTGCAGCACAGGTCCGACTCGGCCTTCACGGCGGCCGAAGTGTTGACGTAGGTCACGATCGGCACGCCCGGGTACTTGGCGCGCAGGCCGCGCACGTCGGCGGCGGTGATCGAATCGGCCAGCGAGCAGCCCGCGGCCATATCGGGGATCAGGACGGTCTTGCTCGGGTTCAGCAGCTTGGCGGTTTCGGCCATGAAGTGGACGCCGGCCAGGACGATGACGTCGGCATCGACGTTCACCGCCTCGCGGGCCAGCGCCAAGCTATCGCCGACGATGTCCGCCACCGTGTGGAAGATCTCCGGCGCCTGGTAATTGTGCGCCAGGATCACGGCATTGCGCTCGCGCTTCAGCCGCAGGATCGCCTCGATATCGGGGGCGAGCGCCGGCCACTCGATCGCGGGGATGTGGCGGCTGACACGGGCGTAGAGATCCGGCAGCGGAAGGCCCGGAACCGACATACGAGAGACGGGTGACACGGTCGCCGTCATGGCGTCCTCCCTTATGCTCAGTTTGAGCATTGTGCCGTCTAACTTATGGGCGCCGGACCCGTCTGTCTAGATATGCTAGCCTTGAGCATAAATCTTTTGCGACGCGGTGTTATGCTGCGCCGCCGAAGGCCGCTCGCTCAGCAGAAGGTCGCCGGGTCCGGCCCGATTCGCCCGTCCGGCCGGTCGAGGGCGGCGATCTGCGCCATCTCGGCGTCGCTGAGGGTGAAGTCGAACACCGAGACGTTCTCGACGATGCGCTCGGGTCGCGCGGTCTTCGGGATCGCCACGCAGCCGATCTGCACCTGCCAGCGCAGCACCACCTGGGCCGGACTCTTGCCGTGGGACTTGGCGATGGCGACGATCACCGGGTCGTTCAGCTCCTTGCCCTGGCCCAGCGGGCTCCAGGATTCGGTCACGATCCCGTGACGGGCATCGTCGGCCCGCGGCTCCGCACGCTGGAAATGCGGGTGCAGCTCGATCTGGTTCACGGCGGGGGTCACGCCGGTCTCAGCCACCAGCGTAGCGATGTGCTCCGGCGTGAAATTCGAGACGCCGATCGACTTCGCGCGGCCCTCGTCGCGGAGCTGGATCATCGTGCGCCAGCTCTCCGCGAACAGGCGCCGCTGCGGGCACGGCCAGTGGATCAGGTAGAGGTCGACATAATCCTGCCCGAGGCGCTTCAGGCTCTCGTCGAAGGCCTGACGGGTGGCGTCGCGGCCCTGGCGGTCGTTCCAGAGCTTGGTGGTGAGGAACACCTCCTCGCGCGGCACTCCCGCCTCGCGGATGCCGCGGCCGACGCCCTCCTCGTTGCCGTAGGCGGCGGCGGTGTCGATCAGGCGGTAGCCGGCCTTGAGCGCGTGGCCGACGAGGTCGGGCGCCTGCGCATCCGAGAGCTGCCAGCAGCCGAAACCGATCTGCGGGATGCGGCGCCCGTCGTTGAGGGGCAGGGTCGGGACGGTGACGGCCATTCTGAAGACTCCGGTGAATCTATTCCCACAGGCTCATGGGGTTCGGATGCACCGTCAACCCAGGCCGGAACGACGCGGATCAGCTGTGAACCCGCGGTGAAGAGGCGCAGTCTGGACCGGATCTAATCCGCGAATGCTGGAGTTGGGACATTGAATTCCAGGCTGCGCCACGCCGTCGAGCGTCGCGCATGGGCGGGATAGCAGTATGACAGACGAGACTTCGACCAAGCCCTTCGCCCTGACGCGCCGCGCCGTCGTGGAAGGCTGCACGGTGGCGGGCGCGCTGGGCGCCCTCGGCCTCCGGCCGGCCCCCGCAGCCGCAGCGCCCGGCGATCCCGCTCCGCAGACCATGCCGGTGCGGCTCACGATCAACGGCCAGCCGCGTGACTTGGTTCTCGACACGCGCACGACTTTGCTGGACGCCCTGCGCGAGAACCTCGCGCTCACCGGCACCAAGAAGGGCTGCGACCACGGCCAGTGCGGCGCCTGCACGGTCCTGGTGGACGGCCGGCGGATCAATGCCTGCCTGACGCTCGCCGCCATGCACGAGGGCGACGCCATCACCACGATCGAGGGCCTGGCCTTTGGCGACAACCTCCACCCGATGCAGGCGGCCTTCCTGGAGCATGACGGCTTCCAGTGCGGCTACTGCACCCCCGGCCAGATCTGCTCGTCGGTGGGCATGCTGAGCGAGGCCAAGGCCGGATGGCCGAGCGCCGTGACCGAGGACATCGCCGCGACCCCGAGCCTTAGCGATGCCGAGATCCGCGAGCGGATGAGCGGCAACATCTGCCGCTGCAGCGCCTATCCGAACATCGTCGCGGCGATCCGCGATACCGCCGCCAGCAACCTCTGAGGGGGCGGACATGAAGGCTTTTACCTACGAGCGTCCCGCCACCGTGCAGGATGCGGCCAAGCTCGCGGCCGAGCGGCCGAACGCCAAGTTCATCGCCGGCGGCACCAACCTGCTCGACCTGATGAAGCTCCAGATCGAGACCCCAGCGACGCTGATCGACGTCAACCGCCTGCCCCTCGACAAGCTCGAGGCGACGCCGGAGGGCGGCCTGCGGATCGGCGCCCTGGTGCGCAATTCCGATCTCGCCGCCGACCCGCGGGTGCGCAAGGATTACGCGGTTCTGGCGAAGGCGCTGCTCGCCGGCGCCTCGGGCCAGTTGCGCAACAAGGCGACCACCGCCGGCAACCTGCTTCAGCGGACGCGCTGCTACTATTTTTACGACACCGCGATGCCCTGCAACAAGCGCGAGCCCGGCTCGGGCTGCGCGGCGATCGGTGGGTTCAACCGGATCATGGCAGTGCTCGGCACGAGTGACGCCTGCATCGCCACCAACCCGTCCGACATGAACGTCGCGATGCGGGTGCTCGACGCCACCGTCGAGACCATCGATCCGGCCGGCCAGGCGCGCAGCATCCCGATCGCCGACTTCCACCGGCTGCCGGGCGACACGCCGCAGATCGAGACAGACCTGCGCAAGGGCGAGATCATTACCGCGGTAACGCTGCCCAAGCCGGTGGCCGGCCAGCACATCTACCGCAAGGTCCGTGACCGGGCCTCCTACGCCTTCGCCACCGTGTCGGTGGCCGCAGTGATCGCGGGCGCCGAGGGCGGCAAGCCGACCACGGCGCGGCTCGCCTTCGGCGGCCTGGCGCACAAGCCCTGGCGTGTGGCCGAGGCCGAGGAGGCGCTGATGCGGACCGGCTCCGCCGATGCCGCCGCCGATGCCGCCCTGAAGGGCGCCCGCGGCTACGGCGCCAACGACTTCAAGATCCCGCTGACGCGGCGGACCCTGCGCGCCGTCATGGCGCAGGCGACCCGTGCCTAAGCAGGTTTAGGAAAAGTGGTATCCGGTTTTCCGTCAAAAACCTGCGAGCAATCAAAAGCTTAGGCAAGCGTGCAGCGGTAGGCCGCTGCACGCTTGCCGAAATCCAGCAAGGACCAATCCCATGGAGATGAACCAGCCGATCGGCCGGACACCCCTCGACGACCGGCCCGACGGGCTCGTCGGCAAGCCGCTGGACCGCGTCGAAGGCCCGTTGAAGGTCACCGGGCACGCGCCCTACGCCTACGAGACCAAGGCGCTGAAGAACCCGGCCTACGGGTTCATCGTGTCGGCTTCCATCGCGGCCGGGACGATCCAGGCGATCGACGCCGAGGCCGCCCGCCGGGCCCCGGGGACGATCCTGGTCCTGACCCACGAGAACGTACCCGAGCAGGGCGAGAAGAAGGAGCAGGTCTGGCCGCAGCTCCAGGGCAAGGAGATCAAGTTCTACGGGCAGCCCGTGGCCTTCGTGGTGGCCGAGACCTTCGAGCAGGCCCGGGCCGCCGCGATGCTGGTGAAGGTCCGCTACGACGCGGCCAAGCCCAAGGCCCTGCTCAAGGACAACATGGCGGCGGCCTATGAGCCGAAGCCGATCAACTCGCCGCCGGATTCCAAGCTCGGCGACTTCGACGCGGCCTTTTCCGCAGCGCCCGTGAAGCTCGATGTCGAGTACACGACGCCGCCGCAGATCCACGCCCAGATGGAGCCGCACGCCACCATCGCCTCCTGGGAGGGCGACGGCGTGGTCCTGTACTCCGCCAACCAGATGCCGAACCGCGGCCAGAAGGCCCTGGGCTCCGTGCTCAAGCTGGCCCCCGAGAAGGTGCGGATCGTCAGCCCCTATATCGGCGGCGGCTTCGGGGCGAAGCTGCAGGTCCAGCCCGAAGCGACCCTGGCGATCCTGGCCTCCAAGGTGATTCAGCGGCCCGTGAAGGTCGCGATGACCCGGCAGCAGGAATTCCACGTCGCGACCCACCGCACCGACACGGTCCAGCGGATCCGGCTCGGGGCGGACAAGGACGGAAAGCTCTCGGCGATCAGCCATGAATCCTGGTCCGACACCGCCGAGGGCGACGGCTTCTTCGAGACCTCGGCCAACGTCACCCGCTCGCTCTACGCGGCGCAGAACCGGGTGACGCGCCACCGGCTTGTCAACCTGAACATGCCGATCGCGTCATCGATGCGCGCGCCGGGCGAGGCCGTGGGTCAGCTCGCTTTCGAATGCGCCATGGACGAGCTGGCCGAGCACTTGAAGATCGATCCGATCGAGCTGCGGGTGCGCAACGAGCCCGCCGAGGATCCCGAGAAGAAGGTGCCGTTCTCCACGCGCCAGCTCGTACCCTGCATGCGCGAGGGCGCCCGCCTGTTCGGCTGGGACAAGCGCCAGGCGGCAGGCAGCCGCCGCGAGGGCAACTGGCTCGTCGGCATGGGCATGTCGGCGGCCGCCCGGCTCAACCCGCTGATGCCGTCCTCCGCCAAGGTGCGGCTTGGCCCGGACGGGGTGCTGGTGGTCCGCATGGCGATGACCGATCCCGGCACCGGCACCTACACGATCCTCACCCAGATCGCTGGCGAGATGCTGGGGCTTCCGATGGAGCGGGTGCGCGTCGAGATGGGCGACACCGACTTCCCGTTCGCAGCGGGATCCGGCGGCTCATTCGGCGCCGGCTCGGCGGGCTCTGCCCTCTACGTCGCCTGCGACAACCTCCGGCAGGTGCTGCTGAAGGCCGGCGACCTCAACCCGGAGGGCGCGACCTTCCGGGACGGGGCGGTGACGTCGGGGAACCGCACCGAGTCGCTCAAGGATTTGGCCGGAACCGGGCTGGAGGCGTCCGGCGAGATCAAGCCGGGGGAGATGAAGGAAAAATTCTCGCAGTATTCCTACGGTGCCCACTTCGCGGAGGTCGGCGTCGACGCCGACACCGGCGAGATCAGGCTTCGGAGAATGCTGGGCGTCTTCACCGGCGGCCGGATCCTCAATGCGAAGACCGCGCGGAGCCAGGCGATCGGCGGCATGACCTTCGGCGTCGGGGCGGCGCTGATGGAGGATGCGGTGATCGATCCGCGCTACAGCTTCTTCGTCAACCACGACATGGCCGAGTACCATGTGCCGGTCCATGCCGACATTCCGGTGATGGACGCCGTGTTCCTGCCGGAGCTCGACGACAAGTCGAATCCGTTGAAGAGCAAGGGGCTGGGCGAGCTCGGCATCTGCGGCGCCGGGGCGTCTCTCGCCAACGCTATCCACAACGCCACCGGCATCCGGATCCGCGAATACCCGATGACCCTCGACAAGGTGCTCAAGGGTTTCGAGGAGCAGGAGGGCCAGGCCCAGCGCCGGACCTGACGCGCATCGCATCGGCGCCCGCCTTACCCACGGTTGACGGGCACGGCGCCGATGCGGGACACCCGGGCAAAACCCTAAACCACGGGGAACGCCCTTTGTCCGACGCCCTCCGGCTCCACGATCGCCAACCGCCGGCCCGCTTCAACGCGGCTCGGTACTGCCTGGCCGAGAACGCGCGGCTGCGCCCCGACAAGACCGCCCTGGTCCTGGTCGGCGACGGCACCGCGAGCCGGCTCAGCTTCGCCTCGGTCGACCGGGCGGTGCGGAGCATCGCGGCGGGCCTGCTCGGGCTCGGGCTGAAGCCCGGCGACCGGGTGATGATCCGGATGGGCAACGAGGCCGATTACGTCCTGGTCTATTTCGGCGCCCTGGCGGCGGGCTTGGTGGCATTGCCGTCCTCGCCGCAGCTGACCGAGGGCGAGGCCGCGTTCCTGATGGAGAATTCCGGTGCGGCGGCCATCGTAGTCGGCGACGGCTGCACGGTCCCGCCCGAGGGCCTGGGCACCCGCCTCCTGCTCGACGCCGCCGCCATCGCCGCCCTGAAGGCCGGCCCGCCGCTGCCCGACTATGCCGACACCGCCGCCGACGACCCGGCGATGCTGATCTACACCTCCGGCACCACCAGCCGCCCCAAGGGCGTGCTGCACGCCCACCGGGCCGCCTTCGGCCGCTGGCCGATGGTCGCGCACTGGATCGGGCTCACCGAATCCGACGTGATTCTCCATGCCGGAACCATGAACTGGACCTATACGCTGGGCGTCGGCCTGAGCGACCCGTGGTCGGTGGGCGCCACAGCGGTGCTCTACAACGGCCCCCGCGACCCGACGGTCTGGCCGCGCCTGATCGCGGAATACGGCGCCACCCTGTTCGCCGCGGTCCCGACCCTCTACCGCCAGATCCTCAAATACGGCGCCCTCGAACGCCACGACCTGTCGAGCCTGCGCCACGGCTGCACCGCGGGCGAGCCCTTGTCGGTGGAGCTGCTGGAAGCCTGGACTCGGGCCACGGGCAAGCCGCTCTACGAGGCGCTCGGGATGAGCGAGATCTCAACCTACATCTCCAGCGGCCCGACCATCCCGGTCCGCCCGGGCTCCCCGGGCCGGCCGCAGCCTGGGCGGCGCGTGGCGATCCTGCCGGTGGAGGGTCCGCCCCAGCCACTCCCGGCCGGAGAGACCGGACTTCTGGCCGTCCACCGCTCGGAGCCGGCGCTGATGCTCGGCTACTGGAACCGGCCCGACGAGGAGGCCGAGGTGATGCGCGGCGACTGGTTCGTCGGCGGCGACCTCGCCCGGCTCGATGCCGAGGGCTACGTCTGGTTCGAGGGCCGCAACAACGACCTAATGAAGGCCATGGGCTACCGGGTCTCGCCAAACGAGGTCGAGGTCGTGCTCTCCGCCCACCCCTCCGTGGCGGAGGTCGGGGTGGCCGAGCTACCGGTGCGCGCCGACGTCTCGGTCATCTGCGGCTTCGTCGTGCTCCAACCCGGCGCCGATCCCGACGCGGCCGACCTGCTCACTTGGTGCGAGAGTCGGCTCGCCGCCTATAAGCGCCCGCGGGAGATCCGCTTTCTCGACGCCCTACCCCGAACCGCCAACGGCAAGGTGCAGCGCAAGCGGCTGGTCGAGGCGGTGGGGTAAATGACGATCGTCGCCTCGGCGGGCTGAGCGGTTTCAAGTTGGCTCGGAAGAGGCGAGGTGCCCTCTCCCTCTACGGGTTATGGAACTTCACACGCCCCGATGCGGATCATCCGCGGTTCGACAGGGCATGCGTCAAGAGATGAGACGCGCCATATCGCAGCCCCGATCAGAGCGTCCCGATCAGCACGAGCAGCATCGTCGTGGCGACGGTGGTGCTGATGAACCCGCACAGGGCAGCCGCGAAGGACGGGCCGGTGCGGTTGGCGGCGGGCGCTTCGATGTCGGACGACAGCAGGGCGGTGGTCATCGGCGCATAACCTTGTCGGCGACGTACGTCGCTTGTGTGGGGATGATGATGCGGGGCGTGAACGGCCGAGGTGCGCGGGCGCACCCGGTCAGTCGCAGCGGTTGATTTTCTTGGCGATGCGGAGGCCGCGCAGCTCGCTGCGCAGGTCGATGGCCACCACGCCCTCGCCGCAGCGCTCGAAGGCGTCGCGGGCGTCGTCGTAGCGGTCACCGACCTCGTCCAGCGTGTCGCAGACGCGGTCGTGATTGCCCAAACGCGCCTCCTGGCGCGCCTGGAAGCGCAGGGCATTGGCCTCGTCGACCTTGCGCTGGGCCTCCAGGCACGCCGGCAGGGCCAGCGCCGAGGAGGTCAGAGCGAGGATCGCGAAGGCTCCGGCCAGGGCCGTTTTGGCGAGGCCAGAAGGGAGCAGAGAGGCCGAACGGGCACTCACGGGCTGACTCGCGGATCGGTTTCTGGTGCAGCCCCGCGGACGGGGGTGGCGGGTGTCTCGGGGGTGGAGCGCATCCATCCCCTCTCTGTCCGCTGAAACGGTGAAGCTGCTGTGAAGGTTCCGGCCCGACTACGCCTTCCGGCGGAGGCGCGAGGTGAGGATTGCTGAGAGGCCGACCGGGGCCGGCCCCATCGGATCGACGCCGACATCGTACTGCTTCGGCATCGGCTTGAGCTTGCCGTGGCTATGCCCGTGCAGGTTGAGGGCGCCCTTGCCCATCCCGTTCCAGGTGCGGAACGCGTAGTGGCAGAGCACCACCATCCGATCCTCGACCAGCAGTTCGGCGTAGTGGCGCACCGAGGCCCAGCCGGGGGCCTGGAGCGTGTCGGGCCCATCGTTGTTGCCGACGATCAGGTGCTTCTCGCCGTTGAGCCCGTCGAGGATCTCGCGGATCCGCGCCCCGCTCGGGCCGAGGGCGAAATCGCCCAGGTGCCAGACCGTGTCGCCCGGGGCCACCGCGCCGTTCCAGGCGGCGATCAGGCCGGCATCGTGGGCGTCGAGATCCGGATAGGGGCGATGGTCGAAGCGCAGGGCGCGCGGGTCGCCGAAATGGGTGTCGCCCGTGAAGAAGATGGCCACGCGTTCGCTCCGTGCGGTGTTCGACCCGCCCCTGTGGTCGCCGGATGCCTGGATCGCCGGTCCGGCAATCACGCACCGAACCGGCAGAGACCGGCGCCGGCTTCCGCCGCGTAGGCGTTGATGATCGCGGCCAGCAGGCCGGGGAAGCGGGCCTCCACCTCGTCCCACCGCGAATGGTTCCGCATCTCGACGCCGTGGCGCTCGCTCCGGATCAACCCGGCCTCGCGGAGCACCTTGAAGTGCGTGGACAGCGACGATTTCGGGATGACCCGGTCCCCCAAGGCGGAGACGGCCGAGCAGGCCTCGACGCAGCCGGCCGTCATGATCTTGGCGAAGATCGCCGCACGGTTCGGGTCGGACAGGGCGTGCAGGATCGCCTCGGGTTGGATGTCCTCGATGGCGGGGTGAACGAACGGCCTCATGATTTCCGTATCTAGGGGCTTGAACCGCGCTTCGTTAGTTCCGAATTTCCGAACTATGGGAGCAAGGCTGTCATCCTGGAGCCGATCCCAGCCAGAGGTTAGCACACATGTCGAAGCTCGCAGGAAAGGTCGCCGTGGTGACCGGTGCGTCGAAGGGGATCGGAGCCGCCATCGCCAAGGGATTGGCGAAAGAGGGCGCGGCGGTCGTGGTCAATTATGCGTCGAGCAAGTCCGGGGCAGATGCCGTCGTCGAAGCCATCACCGCTGCCGGCGGCCGGGCCGTCGCGGTCCAGGGGGACGTGTCCAAGGCCTCACAGGCACAAGGGTTGATCGACGCGGCGGTCAAGCAGTTCGGCCGGCTCGACGTGCTGGTCAACAATTCCGGCGTCTACGAATTCGCGGCGCTCGAAGAGATCACCGAGGCGCATTATCGCCGACTCTTCGACGTCAACGTGCTCGGCGTCCTGCTGGCGAGCCAGGCGGCCGCAAAACATCTCGGCGAGGGCGGCACCATCATCAACATCTCCTCGGCCATCACCCACGTGCATACGCCGAACGCGGCGGTCTATGCCGGGACCAAGGGGGCCCTGAACGCGGTCTCGGGCGTCCTCGCCAACGAGCTGGCGCCCCGGAAGATTCGCGTCAACACCGTCAGCCCGGGCTTCGTGGTGACCGAGGGGACGCATACGGCCGGCGTCGTCGGCTCCGACATGGAGACCAGCTTCGTCGCGCAGACGCCGCTTGGCCGCGCCGGCCAGCCGGACGATATCGCCGGGGTCGTCGCCTTCCTCGCCTCCGATGAGGCCCGCTGGCTGACCGGCGAGGTGATCACCGCCAGCGGCGGCATCCGCTGACGCCGTGAGGCGCGCCCCCGCGGGCTGCCATCGAGGCGTCCGCGTGGGTCTGGCGACGCGGAGGGGCGCGGGCTGGCCGGACGATGCGCCCGGTTGACGCCCGCGCCCGCCGGCGCGAAGCCTGCCGACCTACAAAAATGAACCGGCGGGGAGAGCGCAGCGATGCTGGGAACGATCGGGTTCGCGTTTCTGGCGGGGCTCCTGTCGGTGCTCTCGCCTTGCGTGCTGCCGCTGGTGCCGATCGTGCTCGGGACCGCGGCCTCCGAGCATCGCCTCGGGCCGGTGGCGCTGGCGCTGGGCCTGGCCGTGTCCTTCACCGCCATCGGGCTGTTCGTGGCGACGATCGGCTTCTCTATCGGGCTCGACGGCGACGTGTTTCGCAGCGCCGGGGCAGTGCTGCTGATGATCCTTGGTCTGGTGCTGATGCTGCCGCGGCTCCAGGCGCAGGTCGCCACCGCCGCCGGGCCGGTGGGGGCCTGGGCGGAAGACCGGTTCGGCGGCTTTCGGTCCGGGGGCCTGTCCGGCCAGTTCGGCGTCGGCCTGCTGCTCGGCGCGGCCTGGAGTCCCTGCGTCGGGCCGACCCTGGGGGCTGCCTCGCTGCTGGCGGCACGGGGGGAGCATCTCGGGAGCGTCGCCCTGACGATGCTGGCCTTCGGGATCGGCGCCGCCGCGCCGCTGATGCTGCTCGGCTTCGTCTCCCGGGAGGCGCTGATGCGCTGGCGGGGCGGGCTCGCGACGGCCGGCAAGGGCGTCAAGGCCGCCCTGGGGGCCGTCATGGTGGTGCTCGGCCTCTTGATCCTCACCGGCACCGACAAGCGCGTCGAGGCTGCCGCGGTCGCCGCCTCGCCGGACTGGCTCAATGCGGTGACCACGCGGTACTGATTTGGGAGCCGCTTCGGCGGCTTTGGCCGGAACGGAGCCCAACGATGACCGACGCCCCCCGTCTGACCAGTCTCGCCCATGGCGGCGGCTGCGGCTGCAAGCTCGACCCGGCGATTTTGCGCCGTCTGCTCGCCGAGCAGCCGGCTGCCGGCCCGTTCGAGCGGTTGCTCGTCGGCAACGAGACCTCCGACGACGCGGCGGTCTGGGAACTCGACGACGGCACCTGCGTGATCGCCACCACCGACTTCTTCACCCCGATGGTGGACGATCCCGTCGATTTCGGCCGGATCGCCGCGACCAACGCGATCTCGGACGTCTACGCCATGGGCGGAAAGCCGATCTTCGCCCTGGCGATCCTCGGCATGCCGGTGGGCAAGATCGAACCCGACGTAGTCGCCCGGATCCTGCGCGGCGGCGCGGAAAAATGCGCCGAGGCCGGGATCCCGGTGGCGGGCGGCCATTCCATCGACACGCCGGAGCCGATCTATGGCCTGGCGGTGATCGGCACCTGCCGCCGGGAGGCCGTACGGCGCAACGCCGACGCGCTGGCCGGGGATGCGGTGATCCTCACGAAGCCGCTGGGCGTCGGGGTCTATTCCGCGGCGATCAAGCGGGGAGCGCTGGACGAGGCCGGCTACCGCGACTTCGTTGCCACCACAACCCGGCTCAACACGATCGGCATCGCCCTGGCCGCCGAGCCGGCGGTCCATGCGCTCACAGACGTGACCGGCTTCGGCATCCTGGGCCACGGTCTCGAGATCGCCCGCGGCGCCGGGCTGACCTTCGCGCTCGAGGCCGGCGCGCTGCCGTTCCTGCCCCGCGCCGGGGCGCTGGTTCAGGAGGGCTTCGTCACCGGCGCCTCGCACCGCAACTGGAACGCCTTCGGGGCCGAGGTCGATCTGCCGGCGGGTTTTCCCGATTGGCGCCGCCACCTGCTCACCGACCCGCAGACCTCCGGCGGCCTGCTGGTGACCTGCGCGGCGGCCCAGGCGGATGCGGTGCTCGCGCGCATCCGGGAGGCCGGCTACGCGGCGGCGACCCGGATCGGCCGGATGGCGGCCGGCCCGGCCCGCATCCGCGTCGACGGCTGATGACGCGCGGGCCCCGCGCGGCAATCTTTTTCATCCTTCGCGCGCAGAGTGCCGGTCCCGCCCGACCCGCGAACCGACTTTGACCACCGCCGCACCCTCACCACCCGCCCACGGCGTCGCCGGCTGGCCGTTCGGACCCGCCGCCCCAGGAGCGGCCCGGCCGGCCGCGCTGCCGGATGGACGCCCGTGGCCGCGAATCCGCATCGTCACCGTGATGACGCCCGGCGCGGATGCGGGCGGCACCACCGCCTCGGTCCTGCGCCAGGATTACCCGGAGCTCCGGCACGACCTCGTACCGCCAGAACTCGCGCGCGCGCATATCCAAAAAGTTCTGGGCAAGCCCGGTTGCGACGCCCTGCTGTGGCTGCGCCCGGGCGATCTCCTGGCCCCCGGTGCCCTCACCGCCCTGGCCCTGGAGGCCGCCCTGATCGGCGCGGCGGCGGTCGCCGGTCTCCGGGTTCTGTTCGCCGACACGGTTTTGGGATTGGACATCCCGGGGCTCACGGCTTCCGACGCGTCGGGCGGCGTGCCGTTCACCGGCGGCGAGGTGCTTTGGATGCGTGACGCCCTTCGGGCCCATGCAATCCTCGATGCCGAGGGACGCCTGGACGCGTCCGCCACTTGGTCGGCGCTGCCGGTTTCCGACCGCGGACGCATCGGCCGCCCGGTCCTGCTTCAGCGCGTGAACGAGGCGCCGGCGGCGGCGCCGGAGAGCCTGTCGATCGTCTCCCTCACCGGCACCGGCACCCAGGGCGGCGCCGGTGTCGCGCAAAGGCGGCTCGCCGAGGCGCTGGCGCTGGCCGGCCATCGCGTGACGGGCGTGGCGCTGAGCGACAGGCCGGAAGCCGCCGAATGGACCGACGTGTTTCCGCAGGCCGAGGCGGAGATCGAAGCTGCTTCGCCGGACCTCGTGCTGGCCGGCAACCTGCACGGCGCCACCCGCAGCCTCGACGTGGTCGGGCGGCTCGCCCGACGCGGCCCGGTGGCGCTCGTGCTGCACGACCTGTTCCCGCTCACCGGCCGCTGCTGCCACCCGCGCGACTGCACCCGGGCTGCCACCGGCTGCGATGCCGCCTGCCCGGGGCCGGACGAGTATCCGCAACTCGCCCCCGGGCGGATCGCCGGGATGCATGCCCGCAAGCGCGCCGTGCTGGCCGGTCCCGCCGGACCGTGGCTGCTGGCGAATTCCGACTGGACGCTGGCCCGCGCGCAGGAGCTGGCCCCGTCCGACACCCCGGCGAGACAAATCCGGCTGGCCTTCCCGACGGCGACCTTTCGGCCGGGCGACCGCGCCGAACTGCGTCGCCGCCTCGGCCTGCCGGAAGGCGACGTGCTGATCCTCATCTCGGCGGTGATCGTCGACGGACCCGACAAGGGGTTTGCGGATCTGCGCGCCGCGCTCCGAGCTGTGGCGCAGCCGGGGGTCGGCGTCGTGGCGATCGGCCGGCTCGACGATCCGGCACGGCTCGGCGTGCCGAACCTGTTCGCCCCGGGGCTGATCGCCGACGAGGCGACCCTGGCAGCCTGGTACGGTGCCTGCGACCTCCACGTCACCGCGAGCCGCCACGAGACCCTCGGCCAGACCCCGATCGAGGCCGGCCTGTGCGGCGTGCCGACGCTCGCCTACCGCACCTCCGGCCTGACCTCCGCGGTGATCGACGGCGTATCCGGCCGCCTCGTGCCGGTGAAGCCCGGCGCCCTGGCGCGGGCGCTCACCGAGCTGGTGGAGGATGCGGACGCCCGGGCACGGCTCGGCGCCTTCGCACGGATCGCCCTGGAGAGCCGCCACAGCCCGGCCGCCGCCGCCCTATCGCTCGATGGTCTGTTTCGGGATCGCGGGCTCCTCTCAGACACCGCGCGCCCGAGCTTCGCCCCCGCCATGCTCGGCCATTTCCCCTTCGCGGCCCGGCTTCAGCCCGGCGCCAGCGGCACGGTGCCGGCGGCGTCGCGGCCGCTGGTGCGGCGGCTGCGGCGGGCGAAACAATTGGTGCTCGGCCGGCGCATGCCGCTGTTCGTGCGCCGCTGCCTGTACCTCGCCGGCACCCTGCGGCGGAGCGTGCCGTGAAGCCCGGCACCAAGCGGATCTATCTCGACCAGACCCACCTGCGCGCCCACGTCACCGGAATCGAGCGGATCACCCTCGACCTGTTCGCCCCCGACCGGCTGGCGCCGCACGAGATCCGCCCGGTCACCAGCGGCTCGCTGCCCGGGATGATCGGCGAGCAACAACTCGGCCTTCCGCTGCGGGCGCTGCGGGACCGGGACGCGCTGTTCCTGTTCCCGGGCTTCCCGCCGGGGCCGCTCTGCGCGATCGCGGCCGAGCGCTGCCTGTTCTACGTCCACGACACCTTCCTGCTCGACCGGCCGGAGGATCTGAGCCTGAAGAGCCGGCTCTACATGAGCCCGAGCTTTGCCCGGGCGCTGCGCTGGTGCCCGAACCTGTTCGTCAACAGCCGCACCACCGGCGCGGCCGTGCGGGCCGTCTGCGCGCCCAGGGCCCGGGTCGCCCTGCTGCGCCCGTCCGTGCGCGACGCCTTCGGTCTCGGCGGCCTACCGGGACCGGCTCCCTACGACCCGGGTGCGCCGTTGCGGATGCTGGCGATCGGCACGATCGAGCCGCGCAAGGATTACCCGGCCGCCCTCGCGCTGACGGCCGCGCTCAACCGCGCCGGTATGCCGGCAGAGCTGCATCTGGTCGGCCGGGTCGGCTGGGGCCGCCACGCCTTCCTGGACGCCCCGCCGCCGTTCCTGCACCGCTACGGCTATCTGTCCGACGCGGAGCTGCGGGATCTCGCCGGCTCCTGCCACCTGTTGCTCTCGACCTCGAAGGCCGAGGGGCTCGGCCTGCCGCTGCTGGAGGTCCAGCATGGCGGCCTGCCGGTGGTGGCCCCGGATGCGCCGGTCTTCCGTGAGGTGCTGGGCACGTCCGGCCTGCTGATCCGCCCCGAGGCGCTCGAGGCCGCCGCCGCCGCGCTCACGGCCTGGATCGGCGGAAACGGCCTGGCCCGGGCCGCCGCGGCCAGTCGCGACAACGTCGGGCGCTGGAACGATGCGGCGGCCGAGGACCGGGCGCGCTTCCAACACTTTCTCGCGGGCGAGTCCGCGGCCTACGCGGCGCCGGGTGCGACGATTCTCGCGTGAATCCGTTTACGTAGTCCCCAACAATTCCAGGCCTGTTGGTGCCACAAAATCGTGACAGAGCGCCCTAGTTCTGTAAGCAAGATCTACAGGAATCCATCTGTAGGGTCTGGTTCAAGGCGAGAGTACTGGTTCGGTATGCCGATTGCTGCCGTGTCGGAGACAACACCGCCTCGGTCGAGGCCCTGTCCCGGATCGGCACGGAGGTGACCGGAACGGGGACGGGCGCAGGAGTGCGGTGGAGGGCGGCACCGGCCGCACTCCGACAGGTCAGGGAGCGTGGCGCATGTTCGACTTCTCGACGCGCATGAGTGGTGAGCAGCCGATCCGCATGGTGCTGCCGCAGGTCGAGCCCCGTCAGGAGAGCCGGCCGGAGGCGCGCGTGATCCTGCGCCGCCTGTGGCGGGGCAGCGGGTTCATCGTGCTGGGCGCCCTGTTCATGGTGGCGGTCGCGGTGGCGCTGCTCGGCCTGATCCCGCCGCGCTACACCTCGGCGATCCAGGTGCTGGTCGATCCGAGCGACCTGCGGGTGGTCGAGAACGACGTCAACGCCCGCCAGCCCCAGGCCGATAGCGGCGTCTCCATCGCGGAGAGCCAGGTGCGGGTGATCCAGTCGGACAACGTCCTGCGCCGGGTGATCGCCACCCTGCATCTCGACCAGGACGACGAGTTCGTGCTGCCGGACGGCAACAACCCGACGCTGGCCTGGATCAAGGGGGCGCTCGGCATGCTGCCCCCGGCCGCGAGCCGCGACCCGGTCAACATCGCCCTCGACACGCTCCAGACCAAGCTCAGCGTCCGCCGGGCCGAGCGGACCTTCGTGATCGACGTATCCGTCCAGTCGCGCGATCCCGAGAAGGCCGCCAGGATCGCCAACGCCATCGGCGACGCCTACTTCGCCGAGGAGAGCGCCGCCCGCACCGACACCGCCCGGCGCGCCTTCGACGCGCTGACCGGACGGCTCGGCAACCTGAAGCGCGATGTCGAGCAGGCCGAGGGCGAGGTGGTCCGCTACCGCGAGGCCCACAAGCTCGTGGCCTCGAGCGGCCGCCTGCTCACCGATCAGCAGCTCGGCGACCTGAACCAGCAGCTCGTCACCGCCTCGATCAAGACCGCGGAGGCGAAGTCGCGCCTAGACCAGGCCCGTAAGATGCGCACCTCGGACCCGAGCACGGCCCTGCCGGAGATGCTGCAATCCCTGGAGATGCAGGCGCTGCGGCAGCAATACGCCACGCTCTCGCGCAACACCGCCGAGCTCGCCACCCGGCTCGGCGAGCGCCACCCGGCCATGGCCGAGCAATACGCCCAGCAGCGCGACCTTCAGCGCCTGATCCAGCGCGAGAAGGAGCGGATCATCGACACGACCCAGAAGGATTACGACCGGGCCGCGGCCAGCGAGACGGCGATCCGGACCAATCTCGACCGGGTGAAGACCGAGACCGTGAGCAGCGACCGCGCCTATGTCGGCCTGCGCGAGCTGGAGCGCACCCTCGAGGCCCGCCGGGGCGTCTACGAGGCCTATTTGAAGCGCGCCCGCGAGGCGAGCGAGCAGGAGCGGCTTAACACGACCAACGTTCGGATCATCTCGGTGGCGACCCCCGCCCGCCAGCGGACCTTCCCGCCCTCGCCGAAGATCGTGCTGCCGGTGGCCCTGGTGCTCGGCCTGCTGCTCGGCGGCGCCATCGCGCTGGCGCTCGGCGCCGACAGCGACCGCCGGCGGGTCCGCCGCGCCGCCATCCGTCCCGGGACCAGCTTCCGGGCCGCCGATGCGTGAGGTCGAGGCCCCGGTCCCGGTCGATCCCGCGGCGGCCTGGCTCGACCAGGCTGCCCCGGAGCCGTCCACCGCGGGCGCGGTGTCGGTGCCGTCCACGACCGTCCGGCTGTTCGGCTACAGCTTCCACACCGGCACAGCGGCGGCGATCGTGGACTCCGTGGCGGCGCGGTACGCGGACGGGCCGCGGACGATCGTCACCGCCAATGTCGACCACGTCGTCCAGCTCGCCGAGGATGCGGATTTCCGGGGCGCCTACACGCGCGCCGCAGCCCGGACCCTCGACGGGATGCCACTGGTCTGGCTCGCCCGGGCGGCCAGCGGCCGGCCGGCCGTGCGGATCACCGGCCACGACCTCCTGGCCTGCATCCTGGCCGACCCGCCGCCCTTCGCCCGCCGGGTGTTCTTCGTCGCCGCCCGCCAGGACGCCGCCGACACGCTGACCACCCGCCTCCAGGCTGCCGGGCTCCCGGACGGCGCGGTGGCGAGCGCAGTGCCGCCCTTCGGCTTCGAGGACGACGAATCCTACGGCCGCGCCCTGGCCGAGCGGATCCGCGCCCACGGCACCACCCTGCTGGTGATGGGCGTCGGCGCCCCGAAATCGGAGATCTGGGTCGACCGCCGGGGCCGGGCGCTCGGCAACCCGGTGGTGTTCTGCGTCGGCGACGCGCTCTCAGTGGCGGCGGGCTGCCTGCCCCGCGCCCCCTGGCTGATGCAGCGACTGGGCCTCGAATGGGTCTTCCGCTTCCTCTGCGCCCCGCGGCGGCTGTTTCGCCGCTACTTCATCGAATCCTGGCGCTTCATCGGCATCGCCGTGCGGGACCGGGCTTCGGGACGGCGGGATTGAGGGGGCGGGCCGGCGCCCGGTGCACCCGTTTCATCCCGTCCACGCTCGCAATGACGGCGAGAGGCGTATTCCGTCATTCCAAGGCGTCGCCGGCGAGCTACGCAAACAGTTCCGGCCGCCGCAATTGCAGTGCGAATAGCAGCAGCAGCGACTTCATGTCGGTGAGTGCCCCGCGGCGGGTCATCGCCACCAACTCCGCGAGCGGGATCTCGTGGACCGCCACCGCCTCGCCCTCGGCGGCGAGGCCTCCGCCGGCGCCCGTGCGGTCCGACTCCGCGTAGGCCGCCAGGAACAGGTCCATCCGCTCGGTGGAGATGCCTGGCATGGTCCAGGCGCTGGCCACGAGATCGAGCGCGCCGAGGCGCAGCCCCGTCTCCTCGATGGCCTCGCGCCGCACCTCGTCCTCGGGGGCGCCGTCGTCGAGCAGGCCCGCCGGCACCTCGACATGGCTCGGCGGCCCGCCGGAATACAGCACCGGCGCCCGGAACTGCGAGACCAGCGTCGCGACCCGCCGCACCGGATCGTAGGGCAGGACCGCGACGGCCCGGCCATGATCTTCCATCTCGCGGGTGATGCGCGTGCCGTCGTCCTGCATCACCTCGGCCACGAGGTACCGGGCCCACCCCTCGTGCACGAGGCGCACGCCCCCGATCCGCGGTGCCATGCCGTCTCCGCCTCATCTCTGGGAACGGGACCGATCGCTCAGGAATGCGGCGGCTTCACGGAGGCTCTCATGCGGAAGCACAGGCGATCGCCGCTCCGCTCAGCCGAATCGAGCTGGGCGCCCTCCTCTCGGACGAGGTTGGGGATGTCGATCATCGCCATCGGATCGGTGCAGATGACCACAAGCACCCGCCCGGCGGCGAGCACCCGCAGGGCCTTGCGGGTGCGCAGGACCGGGAGCGGGCATTTCAGCCCCGTGAGGTCGAGTTCGACGCAGTCCGCCTCATCATCCAGCAAACGAAGGGCTCCCGAGCCGGCCTCTCTACCACTCGTGATAGCCGAACAGCGGGCCGTGATAGCTATCCGGCGCGAACACATAATAGGTTGGGCCGTAATAGCCGTATTCCATGTTGCGGCCCGGGGTCGGCGCGTAGGCGTAGCCGTAGCCGAACGGCACCGGATAGCCGTACTCGCCGTAATAGCTGTATTCCGGCCGGACCACCCGCGCCTCGGCGGCGATCCCAGCCCCCACGGCCGGGCGTCCGACCGGTGCGGCGCGTGGGGCGCGATACGGGCCGAGATCCGCCGCGGAGCAGACGCTGCCGGCGGTCACGAAGGCTGCGATGCCGGCCACGAGAGCGGCGGTGAAGCGGGTCATGGCGGCGGTCTCCTCGACAAGGCGATTCGGCCTCGGAGGGATCCGATAGCGTGGCCGGCGGCAGGATAGCCCTGCCGGCCTTGTACGAAGCTTGCGGCGCACGTCTAAGATGCGGCGGATCGCTGGCCCTACCCGCGGCAGCCCCCGAAAGTCCGCAACCAAAAACTCCCGGCCTCATGGAGGCCGGGAGTTTTTATGCAGTCCGGATCAAGGCTTACCAGCCGTAATCGTAATAGCCGTAGGCGGGAGCGGGGGCATAGCCGTAGGCCGGATAGGCGTAGCCGCCGACCGGGGCGTAGCCATAGGCCGGGTAGCCGTAGCCGCCGTAATAGCCGTAGCGGGGGGCGGCGCTGGCCGCGAGCGCACCGCCGATGATGCCGAGGGCGGCACCGGCCGCGACGGCGCCAGCGACCCGGCCGCCATAGCCGCGGCGGTAGCCGTAGCCGCCATAATAGCCGCGGCGCCAACCGACAGTGTCCACCGTGGCGTTCTGGCCGCCGACCTGCACAGCGCTCTGCGCCGGCAGCGGGGCCGCCTCGGCAGCGGTGAACGAACCGGCGATCATGGCCAGGGCCGAGGCGCCGGCGACGACGGATGTGGTGATGCGAGACATGGACACCTCCTCCACGCGCTGAACGATCGGCGTGTGAACTGTCAGGTATCGCACTTCGTTCCAGGCCACGGTGCGCGGCCGCACGGCGCCCCGGATCGACGCGTCAGAACACGCATTCCGTGAAGGCCGGGCGCACGCAGGCGCCCCAGCGGCCCTCGTAATCCGCGAGCAGATCGTCGGCCCGGGTGCGCCCGGCCGTGACGATCGCCTCGAGGGGCTGGAGGTAAATGGTCTCGTCGCGGCCCTCGGCGTCGCGGCGGGCCCGGGCGCGCAGGCCCGAGCGGGCGATGGCGAGGGCTTCGGCGGCCACCGCCCCCAGGGTGGTGTTGGCGACCGGGGTGGCGAGCCCGAGGCGCGGCGCGGTCGCCCGGGCGGCCTCCCGGTTGGCTTGATTCCAGCCCTTCACCAGGTCGAGGGCGGCGTCCAGCGCTGCCTCGTCGTAGAGCAGCCCGGCCCAGAACGCGGCCTGGGCCGCGATCATGCCGGGATCGCCGACATCGGCGCCGCGCATCTCCAGGAACCGCTTGAGCCGCACCTCCGGGAAGGCCGTGGAGGCGTGGTTGGCCCAGTCGGCGACCGTGGCGTACTCGCCCGGGAGTTGCGCCAGCTTACCGGCCATCAGGTCGCGGAACGAGGCGCCCGACACGTCGTGGTAGATGTCGCCGCGCTTGACGAAATACATCGGCATGTCGAGCAGCCAGTCGACATAGGCCTCGTAGCCGAAGCCGGATTCGAACGCGAAGGGCAGCATGCCGGTGCGGTGGGGATCGGTGTCGCGCCAGATCTCGGAGCGGCGGGACAGGAAGCCGTTGGGCCGCCCATCGGTGAAGGGTGAATTGGCGAACAGGGCCGTCGCCACCGGCTGGAGCGCCAGGGAGGCGCGCATCTTGCGCACCATGTCGGCCTCGGAGGCGAAGTCGAGATTCACCTGCACGGTCGCGGTGCGCAGCATCATGTCGAGGCCGAGCGAGCCGACCTTCGGCATGTAGCCGGCCATGATCTTGTAGCGGCTCTTGGGCATGACCGGGGTCTCGTCCCGCCGCCAGCGCGGGCTCATGCCGAGCGTCAGGAAGCCGATATCGAGGGACTCGGCCGCCCGCTTCGTCGCCGCGAGATGGGCCGCGAGTTCGGCCGCGGTGCCGTGCACGTCCGGCAGCGCCGCCCCGGACAACTCGAACTGGCCGCCCGGCTCGATCGAGATCGCCCCGCCTTCCTCGGCCGACAGGCCGATGATGTTGCCCAGATCGAGGATCGGCTCCCAGCCGGTCTCGCGGGCCAGCCCCTCCAGCAGGGCGCGGATGCCGCGCTCGCCGTCATAGGGCACCGGCTCGCGGCTCTCCCGATAGAACGGGATCTTCTCGTGCTCCGTGCCGATGGCGAATTGCGCGCGCGGCTTCTCGCCGGCGGCGAACCATTCGATCAGCTCGGCGCGCGTGGTGAGCGGCGTGGTGTCGTTGCTATCGCGCGCCATGCGCTGCCTGCCCGTGCCTGTGAAATCGTCGCTTGGGATAGGAGCACACCGGAAACCTCCGGCGCGTCCGTCCTGCTCAACCCCGCCCGCGAGCGAAGTCCGGACGGACACCCGCGTCGGCTCCAAGAGCGCGGCGCGGGCGACATCCATCCTGGGACATAATCGAGGCGCCGGGAACCGACAACGCGGCGCCATGGACCGCGGGGGCCGTTCGCCCCGGTTCGGCGGCACAATCCCCGGGCCCGCCGCTCTCATGTGCGCCGGCACACATGGTTCCGGCGGGCCCTGCCCTCAGCGCGCGTCGCCCAGCACCGCCTGGACCAGGGTCAGCACCGCCACCGCGGCGGTGTCGGCCCGCAGGATGCGCGGCCCGAGGGACAGGGCGACGGTGTTGGGCCGCGCCCGGATCGCCGCCCGCTCCTCCTCGGAAAATCCGCCCTCCGGCCCGACCAGGACGGCGAGCGGCGGCGGTGCTGCGGGATCGGCGGCCTCGCGGAGCGCCCGGACCGGGTCACTCACCGGGGCGTCCTCGTCACAGAACACCAGCACCCGCTCGGGCGCGAGACCCGCGAGCGCCGGCCCGAGTTTTTCCGGCTCGGGGCAATCCGGGATCGCCAGGATGCCGCATTGCTCGGCGGCCTCGACGGCGTTGGCGCGCAGGCGATCCAAGTTGATCCGCTCGCCCTGCGTGTACCGGGTGATCACCGGGCGGATCGTCCCGGCGCCCATCTCCACCGCCTTCTGGGCCAGGTAATCCAGGCGCGCGCTTTTCAGGGGCGCGAACAGGTAGTGCAGGTCGGCGCGCGGCGTCTGCGCGCGGGTGCGTTCGGCGACGTGGAGGTCTGCGCCCTTCCGGCCGGTCTGCACGAGGTGCGCGCGCCACTCGCCATCCCGGCCGTTGAACACCAGAACGGGATCGTCCGGGCCGCGGCGCAGGACGTTGAGGAGGTAATTGGCCTGCGCCCGGTCGAGGGGCAGGACCACACCGGCGTCGAGATCCGATTCGACGTAGAGGCGTGGGGCGGTGAAGTCGTAGGCCGGCATGGCCGGGTGGTCGCGCGGTCGGATGGCGCTGTCAACGCGGACCGCGGGCTCGCACAGCCCGCAAACCTGTTGCGAAAAGGTTACGAAGCTCGGTTTTTGGCGGTTCCCCCACACCAGCATGGCCTCGCCGGTTTGCCGCTCGATTGACGCCACATTCCTATGGCGAACCCAGGGGAACGAAGGGGAGCCGGCGGTGCGCGGGCTCCGGCACGGCGTCGAGGGAGTCGCAGGATGGCACACGGGAGCTTGAGTTTGGGGGCGGCGGCGCTCGTCGGCGGCCTGCTGTTCGGAACGGCGGCCTTCGCGCAGGGCGCGGCGCCGGAATGCGGGACGATCCAGAAGACCCTTGCCGAGCGCAAGGCGCTGGTCTCCCGGGCCAACGCGGCGTCGAACAGCAAGAAGAAGATGACCCCGCAGGAAGCCTGCGCGCTGTTCGGCAAGCTCCAGTCCAACGGCGCCGAGGGCCTGAAGTGGATCACCGCCAACAAGGAATGGTGCTCGATCCCGGATTCCTTCGCCGAGGGCTTCAAGGCCGACCACCTCAAGGTCAGCGGCATCCGCACCAAGATCTGCAGCGTCGCGGCTCAGGCGACCAAGATGGAGGCGCAGGCCCGTGTCCAGGCGCAGAACAACGCCAGCAGCGGCCTGCTCGGCGGTCCGGGCTTGACCGGCAGCTTCAAGCTGCCGCAGGGCGCATTGTAAGATCGTCTGAGAGGATCACGGGTCCGCGCGGATCCCTCTCTGCGATGGCGTAGAGCGAGCGTGCGCGTGGGCGATCGGAGATCCGACCGATGAGCGGGACGGCGGCAGAGGACGGGCGTCCGGCCGATGCAGTGACCGGACACTGGGTCGAGCGCGCGGCGCCGCGGCCCTGGCGGCCCTATCTGCGCCTGGCGCGCATCGACCGGCCGATCGGCTGGTGGCTGCTGCTTCTGCCGTGCTGGTGGTCCTCCGCCCTGGCGGCGATCCGGGCGGATCTTTCCTTTCCCGATCCCTGGCACTGCCTGCTGTTCCTGATCGGGGCGGTGGCGATGCGCGGTGCGGGCTCGACCTACAACGACATCGCCGACCGGGATCTCGACGCCCAGGTCGAGCGCACCCGCCAGCGCCCCCTCCCCTCCGGGCAGGTCCGGCCGCGCCACGCGGCCTTGTTCCTTCTGGCCCAGCTGCTCGTCGGCCTCGCGGTGCTGCTGCAGTTCAACGAGCAGGCGGTGATCGTCGGGCTGTGCTCCCTGCTGCCGGTGGCGATCTATCCGTTCATGAAGCGGGTGATGCCGATACCGCAGGCGGTGCTCGGGCTGGCCTTCGCCTGGGGTGCGCTGATGGGCTGGGCGGCTCTGTTCGCCCGCCTCGATGCCCCGGCGCTGCTGCTCTACGCGGGCACGATCTGCTGGGTCGTGGGCTACGACACGATCTACGCGGTCCAGGACATCGAGGACGACGAGATCGCCGGGATTCATTCCTCGGCCCGCCTGTTCGGCCGGCATGTGCGGAGCGGAGTCGGCCTGTGCTACGCGCTCGCCGCGCTGTTCATCGCGCTGGCGGCCAGGGGCGCGGGCGCGGGACTGATCGGGGCGCTCGGGGTCGCGGCCTTCGCCGCGCATCTCGGCTGGCAGGTCCTGTCGCTGCGGGAGCGCGACGGGCGGGGAGCGCTGAGCCTGTTCCGCTCGAACCGGGATGCCGGCCTGATCCTGTTCGTGGGTCTCTCGGCGGACGCGCTGCTGCGCAGCCTGTCTTGAGCTTCGGCAGTCCGATCAGGTGCGGGCGATGATCTCGTTCTCGCCGCGGTAGATTTGCGGCCGCGCCGGCAGACGGCCGGTCTTGCGGCGGGCCAGGAAGCGCGGGCGGCGGGCGCCGAGCCCGGCATGCCGGCGGCGGATGCGGATGCGACCGAGGATCAGCCGGCCGATCTGCTCGGAGACCGGCACCAGCACGCCGTCCTCCCGGACGATCATCCGCACCAGCCCGGCCCGGGCGGCGATGTCGCGCCAGATGGCGACCACGTCGTCCTCGTCGAAGCAGCCGAAGCGGTTCAGCTCCTCGCCCTCGGCATCGACCAGGATCAGGCTGAACCGGTCGGCGCCGCAGATCTCGGCATCCTCGGTGGCGTAGGCCAGGGCGATGCCCGCGGCCTTGCGGGCGCCGGACATCCGGCCGATCACCGGCAGCGGCGACGGGGTGAAGGCGGACACAGCTGCGACCCCTTGGGTATCCATGGCAGGTCCTTCGGCAGGTCCTTCGCGGCGTTCGTCGGTGAACGAGGACGTGTTCATCTGTCCGGATCCCTGGAGCAAGTGGCGACCCGTGTCGGGCCGTCCGTTATGCCAAGCAAAATCGCACCCGAACTCCTCCGCACAGCTTAATCACCGTCGTTAAGCGATTCTGGACGGGGATGTCATTTGAGGAATGCTCAATGCTTCCTTGAATGCTCAACACTTCCTTGCGAAGATCGATCAGTCTCGATCGATCCCGGTGGCAGAGTGCGGATCCTTGTGGCCGTGCCGGCGGCGCCCTACAACGGGAGCGACCGGGCGGCACGGCCCTCCGGTGTTCTCAGATCTCCTTCCGAGCCGGCTCAGCACGTCCGACCAGCCGGGCGGAGGCCCCAACGTGGCCCGATCCGGGCCTGACGCATGCCCCGCGGAGCGCGATGCCCGAGCCCATCACCGACGCGGCCGTCTCCGCCCTGATGCCGGACCTGCGCGCGGTCATGCGCGAGGCCGCCGAGATCGCCCGGCCGTATTTCAAGCTCGGCGGCCAGACTTCCGCGCGGATCTGGTCGAAGGCCGGCGGCTCTCCGGTGACGGAGGCCGACGTCGCGGTCGACACCTTCCTGAAGATCCGCCTGAGCGCGCTGGTGCCGGCGGCCGCGTGGCTATCCGAGGAGACCGCGGACGATCCGGCGCGCATCGGCCACGACCTCGTCTGGATCGTCGATCCGATCGACGGCACCCGGGCGTTCCTGTCGGGCCATCCCGACTGGTCGATCGCGGTCGCCCTCTTGGCCGGCGGCCAGCCGCGGATCGGGTTCGTCCACGCCCCCGTCGGCAACGCCGATTACGAAGCGGTGCTTGGATGCGGCGCCACCCGGAACGGCGAGCCGATTCGGGTGGATGCCAAGGAGACTCTGCCGGGCGCGCGCATCACCGGGCCGAAGCCGATGCTCGACCGCCTGGCGCGCGGCGCGGGCGCCGACGTGGATTTCGAGCGGATCGACCGCATCCCGTCGCTGGCCCTGCGGCTCGCCCGAGTGGCGGAGGGCTCGGTCGATGTCGGCCTGATCTCGGGCAATGCCCGCGATTGGGACATCGCGGCGGCCGACCTGATCCTGCGCGAGGCGGGCGGCGTGGTCTGCGACCTCAAGGGTCAGGCGACCACCTACAACCGGCCCGATCCGGTCCACGGTGAATTGCTGGCGACACCAGTGGCCCTGCGGGATCCGGTCCTGGCGGCCTGGGATCGGTAGGGCACGCCCCGTTCGGTTTACGCGCGCCGCCCCTTTCCCGGACACCTGGAACGCCAGTGGAAGGTGATCCGGGACCCAGCAGGCAAAGCGCCGCGCAGCGGCACGATATGAGAGCCGACGATGCCGCTGCGCGGTGTTAATGTGCTGGGTCCCGGGTCGCATTCCGCTGGCGCTGCATACGCCCGGGAAAGGGGCGGCGCGAAAGAAGCACCGCTGCTGCGCGACCCATCGCGTGCAAGAGCCGCGCTCGATCTGAGATCGAACGCGGCTCCATACGTCATGAGCGTCTGGAAAATTCCAAACGGAACGTCGGCCCTCAGGCCGCCGCCGCCTCGCGGATCACCACCGCGTTGGGCGCGAGCCCGAGACGCTCGGCGAGGTGCCAGTGCAGTTCCCGCGGGGAATGGTAATTGTAGGACCGGTCGATCAGGTTGCTGAGATCGGCCCCGGTCTCGGTCGCGGACTTAGCCCGCGCCAGCCGCCCAACCCGGAAGGTCGGCGCATCGGTGACGGGGGAGCGGACGCCGCGGCGCCGCGTATATTCGAACATCATTATAAAGCGTGTCTTTTCTTTTCTGGACCGGACGTCTGTGCGCGCCCGGCGTCGTTTCTGCTGGTTGCCTCCGACGCCCCCGTCGCCCGGACGATCTCGCCCGGGTGGAAGCGTCGGAAAGGGGAGCCGCATTATGCGGCCGGTTCAATCCCGTTCGCGGATCAGGCCGCCTGAAGGTTGCCGGCGGCGTCCTTGCCGCTGCGCTTGTCCGTCAGGACCTCGTACGAGAGCCGCTGGCCCTCGACCAAGTTACGCATCCCGGCCCGTTCTACGGCGGAGATGTGAACGAACACGTCCTTGCCGCCGTCGTCGGGCTGAATGAAGCCGTAGCCCTTGGTCTCGTTATACCATTTCACAGTGCCGGTATTCACGTAGGGTACCTCGTTCGTCCATAGGTCATGCACACGGCGAGAATGCCGCGCGATGCACCACGGTCTTGCTGGGTTGGCCAGTGTGGCAGGGCGCGAGACGCTGGTCGCTTGAACGCGCCGGTCTCGGTGGGAAAGCCCCCCAAGGCTCTATTTAGGCGCTGCCTGCGGCGGCAACAAGGCATTTTGCACGCGGCGTCTCGGTCGCAGGTCGAACGGGGCCGGCGGGGCGGCGCGGCGCCCCCTGTGATTTCCGGCACTTCCGATGCATATACGGAACGCGGACAGACAGTTAAGGCGCGTGGCTCCCGGGCGATACATGGCAGGCATTTCGGTCTCGCTGGATGGCGCGAACATCCAGCTTTCCTTCCAGAAGGACGATCAGGCGACGGCGGTGGTGATGGATGCCCGCGCGGCCCGCGCCCTGGTGCGCGCCGTCGGGCAGCTCCTCACCGCGATCGACGACAGCGACGAGCCGGATCTCGGCGAGGGCCTGGGCGACGAGGAAGTCGCGATGCTCGACGTCACCTCCTCGGCGATCGAGGTCGGCACCGACGAGGAAGGCCAGGCCGTGGTCGCTCTGCAGGCCGGCGCGCTGCCGCCGTTCCAGCTGCGCCTGACGGACGAAGAGGCCCGCCACGTGGTGACGAGCCTCTCCGAAATCCTCAGCGCGCCGCGCGACGTGCGCACCTCGCACGGCGGCCACTGATCATCACATCCGGGTCCCCGGATCGGTCGGCGTGCCCGGAAAGACGTCGGGCTCGGAGCCCGGTCCGCCCGGCTCGCCGATCCCGGGATCGTTCACCGGATAGGGCGTACGCGGCCCGGTCGGCCCGATATCGGGCTCTTCCTCGGGCGGAAGCGGCAGAGGCGGCAGATCGCCGGGCGTAGGCTCGGGTAGGCCGGGATTGGCCATGGCGGTCTCCTGATGGTTTTCGGGATGCCGGATCAACGGGCCGCCCCTGCATGGGTTCCGCGCGCCGGCCTGCCATGTCGCGCCCCTCGGAACAGCGCGAACCGGCCTCCGTTGACCGGGCAGACCCCCAACAAGGAGGCTCGCCATGCCCGATATCCGCCAAGCCAAGATCCTGATCCTCGCCACCGACGGCTTCGAGGAAAGCGAACTGACCGTGCCGCAGGCCAAGCTGGCCGAGGCCGGCGCCACCGTCTCGGTGGCCGCGCCGCAATCGCGCGCGAGCAAGGGCACGATCCGCGGCTGGGACAAGACCGACTGGGGCAAGGAGGTCGCGGTCGACCTCGATCTCGACCGGGTCGACCCTGCCGCCTACGACGCCCTGGTCCTGCCGGGCGGCCAGATCAACCCGGACAAGCTCCGGCTGGAGCCGAAGGCGCTGGCGGTGATCAAGAGCTTCCTCACCTCCGGCAAGGTCGTGGCCGCGATCTGCCACGCGCCGTGGCTGCTGATCGAGGCCGGCGCGGCCAAGGGCCGCGACCTGACCTCGTTCGCCTCGATCCGCACCGACGTGATCAATGCCGGCGGCCGCTGGCACGACAAGGCGGTGGTGACCGATCAGGGCATCGTCACCAGCCGCAGCCCCGAGGACCTGGACGCCTTCTGCGCCAAGATCGTCGAGGAGATTCAGGAAGGCAGCCACGGCAGCCGCCAGCTCGCGGCCTGAGGATCCGCGCGGCTGACGGCGTCGATCGTCAGCCGCGCGCGCCGTCGCCGGTGACTTCGAGCACGGCACAGGACCGGATCGGCCGTCCGTACTCGTCCGTCCCGTCCACCGTCACCCGGTGGGCGCCCGGCGCGAGGTCGTCGGGCAGGCGCGCGGTCCAGATATGGGTCGAGGGCGTCGCCTGGACCCAGCTCTTCTTGGTCTCGGGATAGCGCGCGTAGAGCTCGGTCACGAACGGGTCGAGCCGCCGGGTGCGCGCCATTGGCTCCGGCGCCCGGTCGCCGATGCGGAAGGTCAGGCTCGTGCGCGGGCCACCGTCGAAGACGTTGACCACGAGGTTGGTCGAGGCCAGCGCCTCCTGCGGAACTGGCGGCCGCAGCGCCTGCATCGGATGGCTCGCCCGAACGATCTCCGGGGCGGCGGGGCGCAGTTCGCTCTCGAAGGCGATCCGCATCGTCGCGTCCGGCTCGCCCTGCGCCGGGACGTAGCGGGTCGTGTAATCGGTGCCGCGGATCGACAGCACGTGGAAACCGTTCGGGGTGCCGTCGCGGCTGTCGGCCGAGGGGATGCCGGTGCGGGTATCCGGCCCGCTCCACCAAGAGCCGGACACGGCGGTCATCACGTGGTGGTGGTGCCCCTCCGCGGGGTAGTGATGCTCGGTGGTATGGGTGTGGCCGGCCAGGCTCAGCACCTTGCGCCCCACCAGCACGTCGAGCAGCGCGGCCCGGTCGATGGTCGCGCTGCGCGGATCGTCACCCGTATCCGTGACCAGGGGAATGTGGGTCGCCAGGACGATCAGGTCGTCGGGCGGGATCTCGGCCAGGAGATTCTTCAGGAAGGCCAGCGTCCGTTCGCCGATATGGCCCCGGTAGGTGTTCGCCCCCACGGGGACCGGCGGCCCCATCCACTCGACGTTGTCGAGCATCACGAACAGCACGCGCCCGTGCCGGAACGCGTAGGTCGGCGACCCGAACACCCGCTTCCAGGTCTCGCGGCTGTAGCGGGCATCCGGCGCCTGCATGTTGAGGTCGTGGTTGCCCGGCAGGCTGTACCAAGGCAGGCCGATCCGCCCGACGATGCGGTTCGAGCGGCCGTAGAGCGAGAGGTCGTCGAACAGCACGTCGCCGGTGGTCAGGCCGAAGGCCGCCGGGATCGCCAGGGCCCGGGCGACCGCGGTGTCGCGCACGTGGTCGAGCTCGAACCGGCTCTCGGGCTGCGGATCCGTGAACAGAATCACGTCGAAATCCGCGGGCTCGTCGGCCTTCGTCAGGGTGAAGTCGATCGAGGCCGGCAGCGGGCCGGTGGGCGCGAGGCCCTTGTAGCGCAGCCCAAGATCGGCAGGCGTGCCGCCGGGCTGATGGATGTAGGAGTGCCGAGGCACGTTGTCGGCGTCCCGCGGCAGGGCGTAACCCGGCGGCTTGATCACGAAGACCGCGCCATCCCCGGCCAGCGGCAGCCGGTAGCGCCCCTGCCCGTCCGTGCGCGCGACCTCGCGGCCGTTGGAGACCAGCACGCCGGGCAGCGGCGCGCGCTCGGCGCCGGCCGTCTGGACGGCGTAGACGATCCCCGTGGCCTCCGCGGATTCCTGCGCCCCGGCGCGGCCGGCCACGAGCGAGAGGGCGGCGGCACCAGCCACGGTCTCCCGGCGGGTGAGGCCTCCGGATGCTGGAAACGAATCGCGCGTCATCGGGGGCTCCTGCTCGGCGGCAAAGGCCAAGCAGAGGCGTTTGACCGCCCGATGACAGACGGCCCCCGAACGCGCGAGGCCCGCACCCTGGGTAGGGTGCGGGCCTAGGAGGAAACCGCAGGCGTGAAGCGCGGTGCGCTTACTCTTCGTCGCCCGGCTCGAAGGTCTGGGGCAGCGGCTCGGCGCTGGCGACCGGGGTCGGCGCCCCGATGGTCGAGGGCACGTTCACGCCGTCGCGCTTGTAGATGTCGTCGCGGAACTGCACGAGGCCGTCCGGGGTCGCCCAGGCGGTGATGTAGGTCCAGTAGACCGGCACGGGCTGGGCGATGTTGGCGTCGACGCGCTTGCCGCTCTCGATGGCCTGCTCGACCTGCTCGCGGCCCCAGCCGGGCGTGTCCTTCAGCAGCCAGGTGATGTACTCGCGCACGTTCTGCACGCGCACGCAGCCCGAGGAGATGAAGCGGAAATCGTCGCCGAACACGCCCTTGGTGTTCGTGTCGTGCATGAACACGCCGTAGGGATTCGGGATGTTGATGCGGACGATGCCCATCGAGTTGAAGTCGGCGCCCGATTCCTGCCGGTAGGTGAAGCGCGTGCCCTCATCCGAGTTCCAGTTAATCGAGCGCGGCGAGACTTCGCCGTTGCCCGACAGGATGTGGATCTTGTTGTCGGTGAGGTAGTTCGGATCCTTCTGCATCTTCGGGATCAGGTCCTTCTTCACGATGGAAGCCGGGACCGTCCAGGTCGGATTGAAATTGATCTGCGTCGCCTTGGTGTTCATGATCGGCGACTGGCGGTCGATCTTGCCGACGCCGGCGGCGTGGAGCGTGACGACCTGGCCGTTCTCCACGGTCTCCACCAGGGCGGCCGGGATGTTCATGATCACGAAGCGCCGGCCGAGATCGCCCGAATAGGAGCGCAGGCGGACGACGTTGATCTCGAGCTGGTGCAGCCGCACGTCGGCGGGCACGTTCATCGCCTGCTGGGTGGCGAGGCTCATCGCGCCGGTCTGGCTGAGGCCGTGGCGGGCCTGGAACCGCTTCACGCCGGCCGCGACGTAGGAATCGTACACGCCCGAGCCGCCGGCGGCGGGGTCGAGATCGCCGGTGACGATCAGGCGCTGGCGCACCGTGGCCACCGCCGGGCCCTTCGCGCCGACGCGCAGGCGCTCGGCGCCGGAGACCGGCCGCCAGCCGCCGCGGGCGACGATGTCCTTGTAGCGCTCGAGCATCTGCTCGGTGGCCGACACCGTCTGGGGCGACAGGATCGGCACGGTCTCGCGCTGCACCTGCATGCCGGCGGGCGAGGCGTAATCCTGCGCCCATTCGGCCTGGGCGTAGTTGCCCTGCTCCCGGGCCTCGGCGGCGCCGATGGCGAGGGTGCCGAGCGCGGCGACGCCCAGCATGGCGGTGAACCGGTTTGTTGCCTTGATGCGCATCAGTCGCTGGCTCGTGTCCGGAGTTCGTCAGATCATGGCGAGAGCGGGGGTACTCGGTCGCCACGGTGTCGGGATGGGCTTAAGACTCCCTATCGAAGGGGCCGGATTGTGGCATTGGCGTGCGGCAACGCACGTCGCGTTCGCTTGCGGCGCGGTGACAACAGTCACCGGCGGCCCAGTGTGGCAGAGATGCCACCGCCGGGGCGATCCGTGCCTCGCGCCGCCGAAGGTGCCGGTCGCCAATTTCCAAAAAACCAGGATGGAAGCAGGCCCATGAAGATGTTGTGCACGGCCCTCCTCGGCCTCGGCCTGTTCGCGGGCGCCGCCCAGGCGGATCCGATCAAGGCCGGCGACCTCACGATCGAGACGCCGTGGCTGCGGGCGACGCCGAACGGCGCCAAGGTCGCGGGCGGCTACGTGCGGATCGTCAACACCGGCACCGCCCCGGACACGCTGACGGGCGCCGCGGTGCCATTCGCCACGTCGGGCGAGATCCACTCCATGTCGATGGAGGGCGGCGTGATGAAGATGGCCCCGGTCCCCGGCGGCCTGACGGTCAAGCCCGGCGAGACCGTGGAGTTGAAGCCCGGCGGCTATCACCTGATGTTCGAGGGGCTGTCCGGCGCCCCAAAGGCCGGCGACACCGTCTCCGGGACGCTGACCTTCCAGCGCGCCGGCGCCGTGCCGGTCACGTTCTCGGTAGCGCCGGTCGGCGCGAGCGCGCCCGGCGGCGGCCACCAGCATCAGCATTAAGAGCCTGTTCGACTGCACGATCGCAGTCGAATGATGGTTCTGCCGATGGGGATCCCAATCTCTCCCCTCATCCTGAGGTGCTGCGCAGCAGCCTCGAAGGAGCCCTCCAGGGATCGTGCGGCTGGCTGGAGGACTCCTTCGAGGCCTCCGCTTCGCTCCGTCGCCTCAGGATGAGGGTGAGGGTGGGAAAGACCGGTCAAACAGGCTCTCAGAGCCGGCCGGGGCCATAGATCCGTCGGATCCACACGTTGCGCGTGTCCTGAAAGGGGCAACGCAACTGGATGCGTCACGGTCGAACGTCCTGTTCAGGGCGCGATCGACTTGCACCGGGGCGATTCCGACACCGGCCGCTGGCCACGCGTATTCGCCGGTGTCCAGTTCTCCTTTCGAATGCTTGCACACGAGGGCGCGCGCCATATCTTAACCATCGGCCGGCTCATTAAGGTTAAGAAAGATCTAACCCTGATGCTGCCGCGGTTCGGCGCTAGGATTGCTGCGTCGTCCGAGAGCCATGGCCGGAATGTCCCGGTCCGGTACGGCTAGGCCCGTCGGCGGCACAGGAGAGGCAGCATGAACGGCTTCGATGTCACGTTCCGGGACGATCGGGACTGGGTCGATTTCGGCAAGACCTACGTCAATTCCGTGGCGTTCAAGACGCTGTTTCGCGACGGCATGCTGCTCGTCGAGGAGACAGCGGCTTATCTCGATGGCGAGGGCCGGGACGAGTCGCGCCTCGTGTCGCGCGACGCCACGCTGAGCTACGCCGCCGAGAGCATGCGCCTCACGACGCTGCTGATGCAGATCGCGTCCTGGTTGCTGGTGCAGCGCGCGGTCGCGGAGGGCGAGATGACCCCCGCGGAGGCCCTGCAGGAGAAGCACCGGGTCAAGCTCGGCAGCACCGAGCCGCCGAAGCAGGCGGATTTCTCGCTCTTGCCGATGCGGCTCCAGCAGCTGATCCTGCGGGCGCGTCGCCTGCACACCCGCATCCTGCATCTGGATTCCCTGATCACCGACGACAGGCCGACGCCGATGCCGGTGGAGAGCCCGGTGGCAGCCCAGCACGGGCTGCTGCGCATGGCGTTCCGGTTCCGTGAGGGGTGAGGACGGCCGCGCGGTTGAGACGACAGCGCCAACCGCGCGGGATACCCGTCAGAAGGCCGGCAATTCCCCCGGCCGGTTCTCCGTGATGTATTTTCGGATCGTGTCGTTCTGGTAGGCGCGGACGAGCTTGGTCACCCAGGGGGCGTTCTTGTCCTTCTCCCGCACTGCGATGAAGTTGTTGTACGGGTTGTTGACCGACGACTCGATCGCGATGGAATCCTTGCCCGGCTTCAGGCCGGCTTCGACGGCGTAATTCGTGTTGATCACCGCGGCGTCGACATCGTCGAGGCTGCGCGGCAGCTGGGCCGCGTCGATCTCGCGGAACTGAAACGTTTTCGGATTGTCGATCACGTCGAGCACGGTGGGCAGGATGCCGACGCCGTCCTTCAGCTTGATCTGCTTCTGCGCCTGCAGCAGCAGCAGGGCGCGGCCGCCGTTGGACGGATCGTTCGGGATGCCGATCGACGCGCCGGTCTTCAGCTCGCCAAGGCTTTTCACCTTTTTGGAATAGAGGCCGATCGGCGAGACGATCGTGTCGCCGACCGGCACGATCTTGTAGCCCTTGGACTTGTTCTGGTTCTCCAGGAAGGGCTTGTGCTGGAAGGCGTTGGCCTGAAGGTCGCCGGCATCCAGGGCGGCGTTCGGCAGAAGGTAGTCGGAGAACACGACCAGATCGAGGTCGAGCCCGTCCTTGGCAGCGATGTCCTTCACCTTCGCCCAGACATCCTCGGAATCGCTGAAGATGCCGACCTTGATTTTCTCGCCGGCGAAGGCCGGTGCGGCGAGGGTCAACAGGATGGCGAGGACGGAAAACAGCCAGCGTTTCATGGATGACGACCCCGAAAACGTCGCTCGCAGCTTTCGAGCGCGTGAAATGATGTGTTGGTTTTTCTCAATGGCCTGAGAACGTGCCGAACGATGATCCCGCCGGAAACAACAGCAGCCTGCAGATCTCTCCGAGATCGCGATCGCCGAAGGTCGTTTGCCGGCGAGATCATCGACAGCATCGGACATTACGACGGCTTGGCTTGGCCGGAAAAGAGGCCTCGGAGATCATGACTACCGGCCGAAGCGGTCGGCAGCCGCCCTCATGGAAGAAAATTTTCCCCCTCTGAGGCAGGTGAAGATCAAACTCACGAGCCGCTCAGAAAAATCGCGACAGAATTCCGCTGAAAAATCCGCATCGCGCCCTGCGGAGACACGGTGCGCGCCAAAAGAAACGGGCGGCCCCGCGAGGGACCGCCCGTTCTGATTCGGGTCGGCGCGATCCGCGATGGATCAGCGCTTGCCGAGGTTGCCGAACCGCGAGTTGAAGCGCGAGACGCGGCCGGCGCGATCGAGCATCTTCTGCTCGCCACCGGTCCAGGCCGGATGGGTGAGCGGATCGATGTCGAGGTTGAGGGTGTCGCCCTCCTTGCCGTAGGTCGAACGGGTCCGGTACTCGGTGCCGTCCGTCATCACGACCTTGATGAAGTGGTAGTCGGGGTGCTCGGTCCCCTTGGCCTTTGCGGCCGCGTCCTTCGCCATGACCTGTCGTTCCTGTTCTGGCACGCCGGCGGGGAGCGCAGGAGGCGCCGCCCGGCCCGGAATGCGGAAGGTGTCACCGGTTGCACCGAACAGTGAGTTCGTGGCAACGGCACGTCCAAGCCGACCGTGGTGGCGGCCCGCGGCCATTGAACACGCGCAATCGGATGAGGGGCGGCGTATATCGCAGCCTCTCGCCGGGAACAAGCGCCATGGACCGGGTGGGAAGAGACGCGTGAGGCGTGATGGCCCGTAAGACGAAAGCGGCCGCGGCCGGCCGGCCCAAGGCGCCCCTGAGCGCGCTCCGGCCCCTGCTGCCCTTCGCCCTGCGCTACCGCGGGCGGATCGCCGCCGGTATCCTCGCCCTGATCTGCGCCTCGGCTTCGACCCTGGTGGTGCCGATCGCCATGCGGCGGGTGATCGACCACGGCTTCACGGCCGACGGCGCCAACGTCATCGACGCCTACTTTTTGGCCCTGCTCGGCGTGGTGGCGGCCTTCGCGCTGTCGAGCGCGGCCCGGGTCTATACGGTGGTCACCCTCGGCGAGCGGGTGGTGGCGGATCTGCGCAGCGCCGTCTTCGCCCGGCTGACGATCCTCGATCCGGCCTTCTTCGATCGTTCGCAATCCGGCGAGATCGTCTCCCGGCTCACCGCCGACGCGACGCAGATCAAGGCGGCCTTCGGCGTCTCGATCTCGATCCTGCTGCGCAACCTGTTCTTGTTCGTGGGCGCGACCGCCATGATGGTGATCACCAGCCCGCGCCTCTCCGTGATGGTGCTGGCCGCCATCCCGGTGATCGTCTTCCCGCTGATCCTCTCCGGCCGCGGCGTGCGGCGGCGGTCGCGAGCCGCCCAGGACCGGCTGGCGGACGCCTCGGCCTACGCCGCCGAGGCGGTCGGGGCCGTGCGGACCATGCAGGCCTTCGGACGCTCGGGGACCACGGCCGCGAAATTCGCCGCCGCGTCCGAGGAAGCCTATGGCGCCGCCCGGGATTCGATCCGGGCCCGCGCGCTGCTCACCGGCGTCGCGATCTTTCTGATCTCCGCCTCCGTGGTCGGGGTGATGTGGTACGGCGCCCAGGGCGTGCTCAACCACACCATGACCGGCGGCGAGCTCTCGCAATTCGTGCTCTACGCGGTGTTCGGCGCCGGCGCGCTCGGCCAGCTCTCCGAGGTCTATGGCGACCTCGCCATGTCGGCCGGTGCGGCCGAGCGGCTCACCGAGATCCTGGCGTCCGAGCCGGCGATCCGCGCGCCCTCCCCCACCCTGCCGCTGCCCGAGCCGGCGCGCGGCGCCGTCAACTTCGAGGCGGTGCGCTTCGCCTACCCGACCCGACCCGGCCACGCCGCCCTCGACGGGCTGACCTTCGCGGCGGCTCCCGGCGAGCGCATCGCCATCGTGGGGCCGTCCGGGGCCGGCAAGTCGACCGTGCTGCAGCTGCTCCTGCGCTTCTACGATCCGCAGGGCGGCCGCGTGCTGGTCGACGGCACCGACATCGCGCAGGTCGATCCGGAGGCCCTGCGCGCCCGCATCGCCCTGGTCCCGCAGGACCCGGTGGTGTTCTCCGGGACCGTCTCCGAGAACATCCGCTACGGGCGCCCCGAGGCCGGCGAGGCCGACGTGCAGCGCGCGGCCGAACTCGCCAACGCGCACGGCTTCGTCACGGCCCTGCCGCAGGGCTACGACACCCAGGTCGGCGAGCGCGGCGTGACCCTCTCCGGCGGCCAGCGCCAGCGCATCGCCATCGCCCGGGCGATCCTCAAGGATTCGCCGATCCTGCTCCTCGACGAGGCGACCTCGGCCCTCGACGCGGAATCCGAGCGCGCCGTCCAGGCGGCCCTCGACACGCTGATGCGCGGGCGCACCACCCTGGTCATCGCCCACCGGCTCGCCACGATCCGCGCCGCCGACCGCATCCTGGTCCTCGACGACGGCCTCATCGTCGAGACCGGCACCCACGAGAGCCTGCTCGCGCAGGGCGCGCTCTACGCCCAGCTCGCCAGCCTGCAATTCACCGACGCCCTGGACGAGACCGCCCGCGGCAAGGGCCTTCGGACCCGCGGCGAACGCATCCCCGCCGCCGAATAATTTGGGGACTTGGCTGCGTCGGGTTCGGGGACGGACAGCGTCTATCCGTCTGCCGGAGTCGGGACAGGAGCGATGGCGCGGTGTAAAAACCCGCGATGACCCGTCTCGACCTCGCCCGCTTCCCGCGCCTGCCGTTCCTCGCGCAGCCGACCCCGATCGAGCCACTGGACGGGCTGACGCGCCATCTCGGCGCGGCCCTGAACGGGGTGCGGATCTTCGTGAAGCGCGACGACGTGGCCGGGATCGGGCTCGGCGGCAACAAGCTGCGCAAGCTCGAATACCTGCTCGGCGCGGCCAAGGCCGAGGGCGCCGATACCGCGATCACCGTGGGCGCCATCCAATCGAACCACGCGAGGCTCACCGCGGCGGCCTCGGCGCAGGCGGGGCTCGCCTGCGAGCTGTTCCTCACCCGCAGCGTGCCCCGGCAGGACCCGGACTACACGGGGAACGGCAACCGCCTGCTCGACGACGTGTTCGGCGCCACCGTCCATGAGTTGCCGGGCGAGGCCGACTCGCTCGCGGCCGCGGAGGCCCGGGCGGCCGAACTGAAGGCGGCGGGCCGCCACGCCTACGTCTTCCCCTCCGGCGGATCGAGCCCGACCGGCTGCCTCGGCTACGCCAACGCCGCCGCCGAGATCCTCGCGCAGGCGGAGGCCATGGGCCTCACCTTCGCGCAGATCATCACCGCCAACGGCAGTGCCGGCACCCATGCGGGCCTCGTCGCCGGCCTCGCCGCGATGGGCCTCGATCCGGTCCTGGCGAAATCCTTCGCGGTGCTCGCCGAAGACAGCCGCGCCCGGGCCGAGGTGCTGGAGAAGGCCAACGCCACCCTGGCCCTGATCGGCGCCGAGCGGCGGGTCTCGCCCGAGGACATCAACCTCGACGGGCGCCACCGCGGCCCCGGCTACGGCATCCCCACGGAGGGCATGCTGGAGGCGGTCCGGCTCGTGGCGCGGACCGAAGGCAAGCTGCTCGACCCGGTCTACAGCGGCAAGGCCTTCGCGGGCCTGCTGCACGACGTGCGCGCCAGGCTCTACCCGGCGGGCTCCTCGGTGCTGTTCCTGATGACCGGCGGCACGCCGGGGGTGTTTGCCTACAAGGAGACGCTGGCTGGCCGGGGGGCCTGAACCGGCTCCCACCGCCTCAGGCGGCGCGGACGGTGCGGCTCAGCCGGCGCCCCGTCTCTCGCCGATCCGACACGGCCGCGATCGCGGCCGACGCCGCGCGGACGTCGTGGGTCGGTTCCGCAACGCTGGCGCTGGCAGCCAGATCCTGATCGGGCGCCGCCGCGATCCGGCATGCCTGGGAGGCGATCGCCGCCTGTTCGGCCAGGGCCTTCACCCGGGCAGCGACGCCCCGGAACCCATCGCCGGCCACAGCGCCTTGAGCCGCAGCAAGGGTGGCTCTCAGCGCCATCACGCTCGTCTGCGCGGCCATGGCCGCGATCGAGCCGGGCGAGTCCGTCGCGGGCGCCGGGACTTCACCCACGCCCATGCGGCTCAACCCATCCTGGAAGACCTGCACCGCCGCCGCGATCGCGTCGGCATCCGCGCGCTGCTCGATGAGGATCACCGCAGCCTTGGGATCATCCAGGCTGTGGCCGCCCGCGGCAGCGATCAGGACGCCCTGGCGCGCGGTGAACCGGGACCGCGCGAGAACCCATCCGCCGCCGCTCACCGCGACGACCAGAGCGACGAGTCCGCCGAGGACAAACGGCTCGAGCATCGCTGGTGCCGCCGTTGACGGAACGCCCCAGCTCGGACCCGCAGCCAGCAGCCCGCCGAGCACCGCGAAGACGGCGACGAGACCCGCGCACCTGGAAAGGGCAAGCTTGGACATCCGTGACCCCATCCCCATCTGGAAGGCACGATGGGTCGAAATGGCTAATTCCAAGTTAAACAGGGCCGAGCTGAATCAAATGTGATCGACTTTTGTTTTCGTCTCGAAATCACATCAATGAATTTTCTTAGAGCTTGTTTGACTGGTCTTTCCCATCCTCACCCTCATCCTGAGGTGCCGAAGCGCAGCGGAGGCCTCGAAGGAGCCCTCCAGCCAGCCGCGCGATCCTTGGAGGGCCCCTTCGAGGCTGCTCCGCAGCACCTCAGGATGAGGGGAGAGATTGGGATCGCCCTCGGCAGAACCATCATTCGACTGAGAGCGTGCGATCAAACAGGCTCTTACAGGCGCGGATTAAATATCCGCTTGATGACGGCGCATTAAGATCCAGACCCAAAAACGTCACCGGCGCTTCAACACCCGGGACGCAGCACTTGGCCCCCTACCGCTCCGTGAGCTTCATCTCGATCCGGCGGTTCTTGGCGTAGGTCTCCTCGGTCGTACCGGCGTCGAGGGGTTGGAACTCGCCGAAGGCGCCGGCCAGGAGGTGCTGGGGCGCGATGCCCTTGCCGGCGAGGTACTGCACCACCGCGATGGCTCGGGCGGCCGAGAGGGCCCAGTTCGAGGGGAATTGCGCGGTGTTGATCGGCCGCGCGTCGGTGTGGCCGTCGACCCGCAGGACCCAGGGCAGGTCCGCCGGGATCTGCTTGGCGAGGTCAGCGATGGCCCCCGCGATCCGGTCGAGTTCCGGGCCGGCCTCGGGCTTCAGGGTCGCCGAGCCGCCGGGAAACAGCACCTCGGATTGCAGCACGAAGCGGTCGCCGACCACGCGGATGTCCGGGCGGTTGCCGAGGATCTGGCGCAGGCGCCCGAAGAAGTCCGAGCGGTAGCGGGCCAGCTCCTGGACTTTCTGGGCCAGGGCGACGTTCAGCCGGCTGCCGAGCTCGGCGATGCGCACCTGCGATTCGCGGTCGCGGCTCTCCGAGGCGGCCAGCGCATCCTCCAGGGCCGCGAGCTGGCGGCGCATGGCGCTAATCTGCTCGTTCAGCAGGTCGACCTGGGACAACGCGCGCTTGGTCGCGCCGCGCTCGGCCTCGAGCTGCTTGTCGAGGGCGCCGGCAGCCCCCTGGCTGACGGTCGCGGCCTCGGCCTGCGACTTGGCCTGGTCGCGCTCGACCTCGACGCCGGCCAGCGTGGTGCGGAGGTTGCGCACCTCGTCCTCCTGGCTGCGGCGGTTCGAGCGTTCCAGGGCCAGCAGGTCGGTGAGGTCGGCGATCTGGCGGTTGAGCTTGACCAGCGTGGCGTCCCGCCCGGTCAATTCCTGCGACAGGAAGAACTGCCCGACCACGAAGACGGTGAGCAGGAACACCACGGCGAGCAGCAGCGTCGCCAGGGCGTCGACATAGCCGGGCCAGACGTTGAGGGGGCGTCGGGAACGGGCCGCGGTCGAGGCCACTACACCCGCTCCCGGCCGAGCCGATCGAGCACCTGCTTCAACTCACGCTCGCGGCTCGCCTGGGCCTCGACCCAATCGCGGATCATCTGCTGCTCCGCGCGCATGTGCTGGACGAGGCCCTGGATGCCCTCGGCGAGGTTGGTCATGGCGAGCGTCGCGGCCCGGCCGCCACCGCCCTCGGAGGCGATGGCGGTCAGACGCTCGATCGCCTCCTTGAGGTCCTGGGTGCCGGCTGCGGCCGGCCGGATCGCGCCCGCCGCCGCGGGCTCGGCCACCGCCTGGCCGGAAAGCAGCCAATCCTGCAATTCGTTGTGGAAACGGGCATGGGCCTGGCCGGCCTGCAATTCGAGGAAGCCGGTGATCAGCGAGGAGGCGAGGCCGAACAGCGACGCCGAGAAGGCGAGCCCGATGCCGGAGAGCGGCACGGCCAGGCCGGATTTCAGCTCGTCGAACATCACCCCGACATCGCCGCCGCCGCGCATGCCCTTGATCACGCCGCCGACCGCCGAGAGGGTATCGATCAGGCCCCAGAACGTGCCGAGCAGGCCGAGCAGGATCAGGATGCCGGCGATGTAGCGCAGGATTTCGCGATCCTCGTCGAGGCGGGCCGCGATCGTGTCGAGATAGCCGGAGGTCCCCGGCAGGAGCGCACCGGTCTTCCGGCCGGCGATCATCGGCACCATCGGCGCCAGCAAAGCCGGCGGTTGCTTGGCCTGGCCGCCGCTCGCCACCGCGTTGACGTAGCCGACCTCGCGGTAGAGGCGAAACACCTGCCCGAAGGCGATCAGCACCGCGATCAGCAGCACCCCGAGGATCAGCCCGTTGAGCCCCGGATTGGCCAGGAAGGCCGGCGTGATCTGCCTGAACAGGATGAAGGCCAAAAAGCCCACCAGGATCAGAAAGATCACCATCCGCCCGAGATAGATCCCGGGCCGTGCCAGCGGCTGTATTTTATTCTCGTTGTCGTCGCGGGCGGCCATCGGTCGCTCTAGCCTGGTCTCACCATGAAGCCGCCGGCAGGCGGGATCCGTCGCGGCCACTGTGGGGGCAGCCCCGCATGCGATCAAGTCTCGCCACGGACACGCTTGTGCGGCGTTCGCGCGGTTTGGACCGGATCACAGACGTGACGTGTCCCATCACGCGCGCTCCCGTGCAGCACAACTGGGCCATAGGGCGTAGCGCCTGTTTGACCGCTCGATACGGTTCCGGATCGAATCGCTCGTCCAGCGCCATCATTGCCGTGCAGCCCGTCAGCCAAAAACCGTAGGCCGGCCTAGCCGCCCATCCCCGCAACAGCGTCCGCGATATGCCGCGGCGGTGGCGCCTCGACGGTGATCGCGTCCCGCTTCGGGTAGAGCGGGATCGTCAGCGTCCGCGCGTGCAGGTGCAGGCTGCCGCCCCGGGGGCCGCTGCCGTAGATCGAATCGCCTAGGATCGGCCAGCCGGAGGCCGCGCAATGGACCCGGAGCTGGTGCGTACGGCCAGTGATTGGCTTCAGCTCCAGCCAGGTTCGGCCGTCGGCACGACCGAGGACGCGCCAATGGGTCAGGGCCGGGTCGCCCGCCGGGTCGGCCTTCATCCACCAGGAACGCGGATCGTCGGAGCGGCGGGCGAGCGGCAGGTCGATCCGGCCGGATTCCGCGTCGGGGCCGCCCTCGACCACGGCCCAGTAGGTCTTGTCCACGGCGCTGCCGGAAAACAGTTTTCCGAGCCGCGCCAGGGCCTTGGCATGGCGGCCGAGCGCGAGGCAACCAGAGGTGTCGCGGTCGAGCCGGTGCGCGGCCTCGGGGCGGCGCGGCAGGCCGAACCGGAGGCCGTCAAGATGGTCGGTCAGGGTCTCGCCGCCGCGCGGGCCCGGATGGACCGGCAGGCCCGGCGGCTTGTCGATGACGAGCAGCAGGGCATCGCGGTAGAGGAGGCGGGCACCTATGTCGAAGGTGAGTGACATCCGGCCGGGCTAGTGGCTCAAGGCCGGGTGGGCAAGGTGGGGCGAGGACGCGATTTCATGGCGAGCGAGGACAAGCCCGGCTGGTTCGGGCGCCTGTTCGGGCGCAAGGGCCAGGGCACGGGCGACGGTACGGCCCAGGAGACGACCGAGGAGACGACCGAGACGGAGCTGCCCGCCGAGGCGCCGGCCTCGCCCTCCGAGGGCCAGCCCGACTACGCCACCGGGGCCGAGGACGTCGCCCATATCCCGCTGCCGCCCGAGGAATCCGAGCCCCCCGTCGCCGACGTGGTCGAGGGTGCGGACCTGTTGCCGATCGCGGGCGAGCCCGAGCGGCCCCCCGCCGGCACGGCCGGGGACGACCCGGCCCACGGCGCCGACCCGGTCGATACCGGGGACGCGAACCGGGAGCCCGTGATCGAGCCGATGCCCGACATTCAGCCGGTGGATTCCGCCGCCGCGCTCGCCCACGATGCCGGCGCCGGGCCGGACCGGGAGCCCGAGGCCAAGGGCTGGTGGACCCGGCTCACCTCCGGGATGAAGCGGACCTCGTCGGCGCTGACCGACCGGGTGACCGGCCTGTTCACCAAGCGCAAGCTCGACGCCAACACCCTGGAGGATCTGGAGGACGCCCTGATCCAGGCCGATTTCGGCCTGGAGACCGCGACG